>JBKJYP010000062.1:0-15760 GCA_046715695.1 Actinomycetota bacterium
GATGAAGAGGCTGCGGAACCGGTTTTCTCCGAAGCAGCCAACGACATCAAAGCGACGCCACCCGTTCGGAAGCTGGCGCGCGAGCTCGGGGTAGAGCTGGCGGCGGTTCGTGGGTCCGGACCGGGGGGACGGATCCTCCGCGAGGATGTCGAGAACCAAGCCGCGCTCGCCAGCAGACTGCGGGCCGTGACCTCACCACCGGAAAGGCCCCCGGCATCACCCGAGGGCGAACAGCCCGCGCCGGTCACCCCGATGGAATCTCCTATGGGTCCGGTAGGAGCGCCGCCGATGCCGGGACCAGGACCGATGCCTGCGATGCCGGTCCCCGGACCGATGCCCGGGCCCGGACCCATGCAGGTCCCCGCACCGGTACCCGCGCCCATGCCCATGCCCATGCCTGCGCCATTGCCGGGGGCCGTGCCCCCCTTCGAAGAAACCCGGGTACAGGAACCTCTCGCGCCACCGCTAGAGGAGTCTCCACCCGTGTACGAGCCACAGGCGCCCATAGAAGAACCTCTGCTCGCCGGCCCGGTGCCTGTTGTCGTCCCCCTCGAGGCGGGGCAACCGATGGCCGGAACCCGGCTGGCACTACGGGGCATCAGAAGGACGATCGCCGAGCGGATGAGTCTCGCGCACCGTCTAGTCCCGCCGGTCACCCACGTGGAGGAATGTGACGTCACCGACTTGGATCTCGCTCGGCGCGCCGCGAACGAGAACTCCGGTAACGGTCAGAAGCTCACCTTCCTGCCTTTCATCGTGAAAGCCGTCGCCTCTGAGCTCCGCAGCTTCCCTGCACTCAACGCAACCCTTGACGATGAAGCCGGGGAGATCGTTTTCCATGACCGCTACGACATCGGGGTTGCCGTGGACACGCCCGGCGGATTGATGGTTCCGGTCGTACGCCAGGCCGACGCCCACCCTCTCGCTGAAGTGGCCCAAGAGATCGACCGTCTCGCGACCGCAGCGCGGAATGGCACGATCACGGGGGATGAGATGCAAGGCGGAACGTTCACTGTTACGAGACCCGGACCTTTCGGGGGGCTCAAGGCGACACCGATAATCATGCACCCGCAGGTCGCGATCTTGGGGGTCCACCGTGCGGTCGAGCGTGCCGTGGTGCGCGACGGGCAGATCGTACCGAGGCTCATCATGAACCTCTCGATCACGTTCGATCACCGGGTACTCGATGGGGTGACGGCCGCAAGGTTCCTGCTGGGAGTGGTGCGAGACCTGGAGAACCCAGAACCGATCTAGCCCGAACCTCGGCTAGTTGGGGCGGGCGCCTATGGGGGTTCGCAGGGTTCCTATCTTCTCGATCTCTAGTTCAACCACGTCCCCGGGCTCGAGACGCTTGCCGAGGTCGAGTCCGCAGCAGCCACCCGGCGTACCGGAGCCATAGACGTCTCCGGGATAGATGTCCTCGCTCGCTGAGGCATGCGCGATCATGTCTGCCCAACGCCAGTGCATGTCCGATGACCTGGCTCGCCCCCACTCTTCGCCGTTGACCCGGCAGATCATGGCGAGATCCGGCTCCGCACCCACCTCATCCACCGTGACGATGCAAGGTCCGAAGGCGTTCGCGAAGTCCTTGCCCTTAGCGGGGCCAAGCCAGGCACCCATCTCTCTCGCTTGAACGTCTCGGGCCGACAGATCATTGAAGATCGTGAACCCGAAGATGTGCTCGGATGCCCTTGCGACGTCGATGTCGTGACCGCGGCGACCGACGACCATAGCCAGCTCGAGCTCGAAGTCCATGTGGTCCGTGTAGGCCGGCCAGCGACATTCATCCCCCGGCCCGATGATCGCCCGATGATTGCCCTTGTAATAGACGGGAGCCTCGTACCAATAGTCGGGCACCTCGGTGCCACGGCGCACCGCGCCTCTCTTCACGTGATCTTCGAACGCCAGGAAGTCACGCAGCGAAGGCGGGCGAGCGAGCGGGGCGAGCCATCGCAGACCTTTGGTGCCCTCGTGCAGGTGCAGGCTTTCGTCCTCTGACGCAGCGCGGGCCACATCGGCAACCTCGGCCCACACCTCGGCGCCGCTATCGATCAGCACTTCCGTCGAGACGAGCCAGGAAGCGGTCTCCGGTTTCAGCAGAGTGCCCGTAACAGAGTTCCACGCATCGACGAGATCGACCGGACCGCCGGTGCCGATGCCCACGGCCAAGCGCGGCTGGAAGCCCCCGGCGGTCGAGAGATACCTATACAGACGCACGGTTTATTCGATCAACCCCATGCCCCGTGCCCAAGAAGTCTCGTACTCCGTCACGACGACCGCGTGAGCTTCCTCGGAGGGGACCAAAGGACGCTCCGTCTCGACCATCACGGCGACCTCGTCCGTTCGTGTCTTGGTCTTGGACGCTTCGATAGCCGCTGGCTGAGGACCGTGATGCACACCTTGAGGATGCAAGGTCATGTAGCCCTGGTCGATGCCTGCTCGTGAGAAATAGTCACCCGAGTGATAGAAGAGCACCTCGTCCGCGTCGATGTTTGCGTGATAGAAGGGCACCTTCAGGACCGCGGGATCCTCTTCGAGCGGACGCGGAACGAACGAACAGATCACGAATCCCTGGTTCGCCCAGGTGCAATGTGCCGACGGAGGCATGTGGTAGCTCGGCGAATAGACCGGACGATGGTCGAGGATGTTAAGACGCACCGGACAGAGGTCTCCTTGCCATCCGACAACGTCGAGCGGGTGCCAAGCGAACCACAAGGATGAGAACTCACCATTACGCCTGACGCGGACCTCGAACTCGCCGGCTTCGTCGTGCGGGTCGGGCTCGGGTACTTCTAGGACGCCGGGATCGAACTGAGCGTGGCGGCCCATCAGCCCCCGATCGGGGATGGAGAACTCGCCCGATCCTTCGATGATGAAGAAGAAGTTGTCACCGGTATCGGGGACGACCCTGTGGGTGGTCCCTTTCGGGATGATGAGATAGTCGCCGGGCTTGTAAGTGAGCGGGCCATAGTCGGACTCGATCGTTCCCGTCCCGCGATGAACGAAGTAACACACATCCCCGTCGGCGTCCCGCAGGAAATAGGGCATCGCTTCTGAGCGACGGCTGACGAAGAGACGCACGTCCTCGTTGCCGGCTATCAACTGCCATCCCCCGTCCGGTTCGGTCTGATCCTGTGGCTTGATCTCGTTCAGGTCGAACGCCCGAGGACGAAGGGGGCCATCGATCCGTGTCCATGCAGTTGGGGGATGCATGCGATAGAGATGCGAGGCACGACCGGCGAAAGCCTCGCGTCCGTGCTCTTCCTCGTAGGTGCCCTCGGGGATGTTGACGTGCGCCTGACGTGTGACCTTGCCTTTGGAGAAGACCGCCTCCATCTAGAGATTCCCCCGCGCGTCTTGCTCCCGCTCGATCGCTTCGAACAGGGCCTTGAAGTTGCCGGCGCCGAACCCGCGGGACCCATGCCGCTCGATGACCTCATAGAAGACCGTCGGTCGATCCTGAACCGGTTTCGAGAAGATCTGCAGCAGATAGCCCTCCTCATCCTTGTCGACGAGGATCCCGTGCTCGGCAAGTTTGTCGATCTGGCCGGCGATCTCGGGAACGCGCTCTTTCGCATCGTCGTAGTAGACGGACGGGACCCGAAGGAACTGGATGCCCTGCTCGCGCATGGATGCGACAGCGTTGACGATGTCCTCCGAAGCGAGGGCGATGTGTTGCACACCGGGCGAGCCGTAGTACTCGAGGTACTCGTCTATCTGCGACTTCTTCTTTCCCTCGGCCGGCTCGTTGATGGGGAGCTTGATCTTGCCCTCCCCATCCCAAACGACCTTCGACATCAACGCGGAGTATTCGGTCGAGATCTCGTCGTCGGAGAAGTGGCGAAGCTCGGTGAATCCCATGACCCGTTCGTAGTACTCGACCCACTCGTTCATCTTGCCGAGCTCGACATTCCCGACCACATGGTCGATGAACTTGATACCGAAGCCGGAAGTGTCTGGATCACCCTCGACGGCGACGTAACCGGGCATGAAAACCCCCGAGTAATCGGCGCGGCTGACAAGAGAGTGGATCGTCTCTCCGTAGGTGCCGATCGCGGCGCGGATGATCTTGCCGTGCTCGTCCTCCTCGGCATGAGGCTCCTCGATCGCCTTCGCGCCACGGCCCACCGCCACACGGAAGGCTTCTTCCACGTCCGGGACCCGCAACGCGACATCGTGGACCCCGTCGCCATGGACCTTGACGTGATCGGTGATGGGATGCGAAGGCGCAAGAGCCCCCGTGAAGACGAGCGTGACTTCGCCCTGACGGAGCACCCAAGAGGCCTTATCGCGGACGCCGGTCTCAAGCCCGGCGAACGCGACCGGCGTGAACCCCAGCGACCTATAGAAATGAGCCGATTGCTTGGCATTGCCGACGTAGAACTCGAGATAGTCGATCCCGAGTATCGGGAAGGTGTCTTCGGACCCGGTCATAGCGATCTCCTCGTGGCTATCAGGGCTCTCTATCCGCTAGACCCAGGATATCCAGAGGGATGACGTTTAGTTGCGGTCGAGGCGGAGCCTGGTCCCTGCCCATGCGGGCTCCGGGGCAGGGTGGTCGGAACGGTGATGGACCCCTCGAGATTCGATCCTCAACAGAGCCGACCTGGCGATCAGTCGGGCGACGATGGCTCCGCTTCTCAGCTCGGCTGTGCTCCTGTCGGCCGACAACCCAAGGAGCGCCAGCTCCTCGAGCGCCGGCTCGACGGCCCGAAGTCCGGCAGCCTCTCGCTCGATCCCCAGGCGTGCGGTGCAGACGTCGCGCAGCAGCTGCCACGCGTCCTCTAGGCGAGGCAAGGTGCCATCCGCCACGACATCGGGACCTCCGGGGAAAGCCTTGATCCTGCCCGTCCTCTGTCCCGCGACCGCCCGGGCAGCCCGCCGGGCGAAGACCAGGGCTTCGGCGAGTGAATTGCCGGCCAGCCGGTTCGCTCCATGGACACCGGTGCTCGAACATTCGCCCACCGCGTAGAGCCGAGGGATCGAAGATCGTCCGTCGAGGTCGGTCTGGATGCCGCCGATCGAGTAGTGGGCCGCGGGTGTCACCGGGATCAGATCGGTCACGGGATCGATGCCCGCCGCACGGCAGGCTGCGACCACGGTGGGGAACTCAGTCGTCAAGACTTCTGCACCGAGATGCCTGGCATCGATCCATGCCCGCCGGGACAGGATCGCGCGCGCGACAACGTCTCGCGGGGCGAGCTCACCATCCGAGTGATGTTCGAACAGGAACCTGCGGCCGTCTGCGTCAACCACATGTGCCCCCGCACCACGGATCGCCTCCGTTATGAGAGCCCGCTGCGGTCCTGGCCCTGCGGCGAGAGCGGTGGGATGGAACTGGATGAATTCGAGGTCGCTGAGACCGGCTCCGATCTCCCAAGCCGCAACCACCCCGTCTCCCGTCGCGCCCGAGGGGTTGGTCGTCGAACCGAACAGTGCGCCCATGCCCCCGGTGGCGAGGATGGTCGCCGAAGAACGGACCTCGACGATCTCTCCCCCACTAGAGATCCATCCGCCCACGCACCGACCCTCGACCACGCCAAGGCGCAACAGAGATCCTTCGATCCGCTTCACGCGAGAAGCCGCCTCCGCGCGAAGCGTCCTCATGATGGCGGCGCCGGTGGAATCGGCATGATGAGCCGAGCGAGGTACCGTCTGACCTCCCTCGCGCGCGAGATGAAGATGGCCCCCGTCGCCGCGGTCGAACTCGCAGCCCAGCTCGGCCAGCTCGAGGACGCATTCAGGGGCTTCGGAGCAGAGGACGGCGACCGCAGCCGAGTCCGCATGACCGGCTGCCACCCGGATCGTGTCCTGTGCGTGAAGATCGGGAGAATCCTCGGGCCCCAGGGCGGCCGCGACACCCCCTTGAGCCCATGGTGAAGACCCATGCGCACCGGCGCCCTTATCGATGACGATGATCTCGGCCTCCTTGGGGAGATGCAAGGCGGTGAATAGTCCCGCCGCACCGGCGCCGACGATGAGAACGTCACACTGCACGCGTTCGACCATCAGCTCCCTCTGAAGTTCGGGGCCCTCTTGCCGAGGAATGCTTGGACGCCCTCCAAGTGGTCGGCGGTGCTTCCCGCCTCCGATTGAGCTTGGATCTCGGTCTCCAACTGCTGCTTCAAGGTTGCGGTTGTCGCGGTCGCCCCAAGCTGCTTGATGAGCGCGAAAGCTCTCGTCGGACCGTTCGACAGCTCGGTGGCGAAGCTCCTCCACGCGGTGTCGAGGTCCTCCGGGCTGTGCACCTGCGTCGCCAGCCCGTACTCGAGGGCGGTGGCCGCGTCGAGGGGGCTCCCCAAGAGAGACAGCTCCATCGCCCGGGCATGACCGAGAGCGCGGGTGAGGAACCACACGGCGCCCGAGTCTGGGACGAGTCCGACCTTGACGAAGGCAAGGACGAACTTCGCCTTGGCTGAAACGATCCTGAAATCACATGCCAGAGCGAGGCTGGCGCCGGCCCCCGCGGCGACCCCGTTCACTACCGCGACGACCGGTTTAGGCGCTGCCACTACCGCTTCGATCAGTGGGTTGTAGCGGCGGACCAAAGTGTCGCCGAGAGGCGGAGCCTCCCCGCGCTCGTAGGAATCAGCGAGGGCTCCAAGGTCCTCCCCGGAGGAGAAGGCGCGGCCCTCACCGATGATCACGATGCACCTCACCCCCGGATCCGCCGAGCTCTCACGAACCGCATCCAGGAGCGCCAGGCCCATCTCGTCATCGAACGCGTTGAGGACCTCAGGACGATTCAGGGTGATGATCGAAACCTGGTCCTGTCGCTCCGTCTTGAGTGTCACCGAACCAGCCTAGTTCGCGCTGAGCTGCGGAGGGGGCGGGGGCGGAGGTGCAGCTTGGGTCGAACGTGAACGCTTAGGAAGGATCACACGGAACGTCGAACCAACACCAACGGTGCTGTCCACCTCGACGGTACCGCCGTGCTGCTCGATCAGGTTCTTGACGATGAACAGGCCCAGACCGAAACCGCCAACGCGGCGACCAGGATCGGTCTCCACCTGACGGAAACGGTCGAATATCCGGACGACGTGATCGTCGGAGATGCCCTGCCCTCGATCGGTCACAGCGATCTCGAGTTGTCTATCAGTTTCGCTGATGCTCACGCCCACAGGCTCACGTTCCTCCGAATACTTCAGTGCATTCTCGATCAGGTTCGCGAGGATCTGGCGAACAGCGGTGGCATCCGCCCACACCTCAGGTCGATCGGGGTTCGTCAACAGGTCGATAGTCCTGTCTCGGCCGACCTTCGTGTTCTGGAGGTCCTCGAGCACCCCTTCCGCCAACTCCCGCATATCGAGCATCTCGCGCCGCATGTGCGTGAGGCCGGACTCGATCTTGGCCGTAGCCAGTACATCCTCGACGAGACGAAGGAGGCGTCTGCCTTGCCGTTCGATCATCGCGATGAAGTTCATCTGCTCGTGCTCCGGCATGGACGACCCGCCCCGCGAGACCGTCTTCGCCGCTCCGATGATGGCCGTCAATGGCGTCTTCAATTCATGTGACACCGAGGCGACGAAATCGCTCTTGAGGCGATCGAGCTCCTCGAGCCGTGACACCGTTTCCCGCTCACGCTCGAAGAGACGCGCGTTACCGATCGCGATAGCTGCATGCTCTGCGAACAGACCCAGTGACCGCAGATCCTGATCCGAGAAGCGGAGCCTCCCCTCGCACTCGTTGAGATTGAGCACGCCGACGAGTTCGTCGCGGCGGATAAGGGGCACGCTCATCGATGAGTGGATCGGCCGTTCCGAGGCCAACGTGATCGAGTCCTCTACTGAATCGCCCTGGATGAGCATCGGGGTCCGGCGTAAGGCAACCGTCCCGCCGACGCCATCGCCGATGCGCTGGGTCATGCCCAACACAAGCTCTGGATTCGGCCCTTGGGCACTGACGACCTTCAGCTCACCCTTCTCGGCATCGAGGAGCATGATCGATCCCTCGGTTCCGCCGAGGAGGCTGATCGAGGAAGACAGGATGAGATCGAAGACATCCTCGACCTCGAGGGTCGTGTTGATGGCCTTACCGACCTCGGAAAGAGTGGAGATCTCAGCGAGGCGGTTGGACAATGCCGCCGACAGCACCCGCTCCTCGACCAAGAGCTTGGTAAGACTTCGAAGGCTTCTCTCTTTCTCGACCACGTAGATGAGGAAAGCCAGCGCCAAGCCGCCGACGAACACGACGATCGCCCAGGACGAGAAGTCTTCGAACTTCAGGACCCGAGCGACGTACTCGCGAGCAACGGAAAGCACCGCGATCGCGACCGTCAGCGCAGACACCACGAGGATGGAGATCGTCCACAGCTGAGACCGGCGACGGTCGACGACCTGGAGGGTCAGATCCTTCCGGTCGGGGATACCGGCGGCGCGAGCCGCGCGCGCGGCTTTGGCTTGACGGCTTAGGTCTTTGTCTTTTGCCATCCAGCCTCGGTTGATCCGGGTGGGGGTGTTTCGAGCACGTGTTTGGATCTGAGTTCCTCGGCGGGAACTGGGACCGGGTAGTTAGAAGAGAAGCAGGCGGTGCAGAACCCATCACCGGGCACGCCGGTTGCCGCAACCATGCCCTCGATCGATAGATATGAGAGGGAGTCTGCGCCGATGTGTGCCCTTATCTCCTCGACCGGCATGTTCGCCCCGATCAGATCGTCCTGGCTCGGCATATCGATCCCGTAGAAACACGGCCACCGGATGGGGGGTGACGAGATCCTCATGTGGACCTCGCGTGCTCCGGCCTCTCGCAACATCTGGACGATCTGCTTGGTCGTGTTCCCCCGGACGATGGAATCGTCGACCACGACGAGGCGCTTACCCTCGATCACTTCTCGGAGGGGATTCAGCTTCATCCTGATGCCTTGTTGCCGCATGGACTGGGTCGGTTGGATGAAGGTGCGCCCGACATAACGGTTCTTGACGAATCCTTCTCCATAGGGGATGCCCGAATCGAGAGCGAAGCCCTGGGCTGCGGGCACGCCACTGTCCGGGACCGGCATCACGAGCTCGGCGACGGCGGGAGCCTCGGTGGCGAGGCGTTGGCCCATCCGGTAACGGCTCGCGTAGACGTTCTGGCCCAGAAGCGTCGAGTCCGGACGGGCGAAGTAGACGTGTTCGAAGATGCATGCCGCCGGCTTAGCCGTCGCGAAATGCTCACTCGTCACACCGTTCTCATCGATCGTGACGAGCTCGCCGGGCTCGACGTCGCGTACGAGACGGGCACCCAAGAGGTCCAGGGCACAGGTCTCTGATGCGAGTACGAAGCCCCCACCCGGCAGAACCCCGAGACAGAGAGGTCTGAAACCATGCGGGTCACGAGCACCGAAGACGCGCTGCTCGTCCATCATCGTGAAGGAGTACGCCCCGGAGAGTGTCGGAAGGACCGCGAGGATGGCGTCCTTGATATCTGGTTGCGAAGCCCGCGCGATGTGGGCAGCCACGAGATCTGTGTCTGAAGAGGAGGCCAGCCGGGCTCTCGTCGGGGTCGGGTCTCCCCCGGCCTCGGCGAGGCGACGCTTCAGCTCGACAGAGTTCACCAGGTTGCCGTTGTGGGCGAGAGCGATCTGTCTCGTGGGGGAGCTCTTGTACGAGGGCTGGGCATTGGCCCACGTCGTGCCACCGGTCGTCGAGTAGCGCACGTGCCCGATCGCGAGATGGCCCCGCAGGCTCTGGAGGACCGTCTCGTCGAAGACCTGGGCGACCAGACCAAGCTCTTTGTAGACCACGATCGACCGGCCGTCCGAGATCGCTATCCCCGCCGACTCCTGACCTCGGTGCTGAAGGGCGTAGAGGGCGTAATAGGTGAGCCGGGCCACGTCCTCACCCGGCGCGTAGATGCCTACGACGCCACAAGCGTCCCGGACCTCTCCGCTCATTTCACAAGTTCCTCATCTTTAGTTCATGGTAGCCGAGAGGGCACGCTCCAAGCCCCCCTCGAAGGACCCCCGGGCTTCTTCGACGGTTACCGAACAGACGCCCAGGTCTATCCGGTCACCCCCGACCAAGCCCAGCTTCTGGCAGGGAACGCCTCGGGAGCGCGCCAGAGCCTCGAGTTCGGGCGAGCGGGCCTCGTCACAGGACACCAGAGCCCTCGACGGGGTCTCCGAGAAGAGCTCGATGTGAGTCGCTAAGTCACCACCCAACCGGAGCGTGCAGCCCCTGCCCGAGAGCACCGATGCCTCTAGGGCTGCGGTAGCAAGTCCGCCGGACGAGATGTCATGAGCCGAGGCCAACAGCACTCGAGCCTCTTCGGAGCAGAGCAGGTCGATGAGCCGCTTCTCGGCGTCGAGGTCGAGGGCAGGGGGACGGCCCGCTGTGATCCCGTTGATCACGGCCGCGAACTCGGAACCGCCGAGATCGTCGCCGGTCGTTCCGAGAAGGTGAACGGCATGACCGTCTTGGACCCAGCCGGACGGGCGGGCCGATGCAGCATCCTCGATGATCCCGAGCATCCCGATAGCGGGCGTCGGATGGATCGGGCGACCGCTGGTCTCGTTGTAGAAGGACACGTTGCCTCCTGTCACCGGCGTCTCGAGGGCCGAGCACGCATCTGCGATACCGCGAACGCTTTCGGCGAATGACCACATGACTTCGGGCACTTCAGGGCTGCCGAAATTGAGACAGTTCGTCACCGCCGCGGGCATCGCGCCGGAGCAGGCTACGTTCCGGGCTGCCTCCGCCACGGCCAGCCGGGCTCCTTCGTACGGATCGAGCGCGCAGTAGCGACCGGGACCGTCCACGGTGATCGCAACGCCCTCTTCGCGACCGGGCAATCTGATCACCGCGGCATCAGACCCCGGCCCGAGCACCGTTCCCAAGAAGATCATGTGGTCGTACTGCTGCCAGATCCATCTCTTGGAGGCGATCGACGGCGACTCGGCGATGGATAGAAGAGCGCGTGCGGCGTCGGCAGGCGCATCAGCTCCTACGGGAGCCGCCCAACGTGCCTCGAGATCGATCGGTGGGGAGGCCGGACGGTCGTAAACAGGGCCCTCGGCGAGGGCTTCCGGGGGAACCTCTGCGACGCGTTCGCCGTCGATGAAGACCTCGAGGAGAGGCTCCGCCGTCACCTCGCCGAGCACGACTGCTATGAGGCCCCAGCGCGTGCAGACCTCGAGGACCGCGTCGACGTTGCCCGGGGCAACAACAGCAAGCATCCGTTCCTGACTCTCGGAGATCATGATCTCCCACGGCTCCATATCCGGTGCCCGAAGGTGGATCTGGCCCGCGTCGATGCGCATCCCGGTGCCCGATTTGGCGCACATCTCCGAGATGGGGCACGTCACTCCACCAGCCCCGAGGTCCTGGAACCCGGCAACGAGATCTCGATCGATGAGTTCGAGCGAAGCTTCGATCAGGAGCTTCTCTGTGAACGGGTCCCCCACTTGTACGGCAGGCCGCTTGTCTTCGGACCCCTCTTCGAAAGTGGCGGATGCGAGGACGCTTGCACCACCGATCCCGTCCCGCCCCGTCGGCGAGCCGAAGAGGATCACCGAGTGTCCGGGCGTGGCCGCACGGCCCTGCATCAGCTTGCCCTCGACGACGCCGAGACACGCAACGTTGACGAGAGGATTCTCCGCGTAACAAGGATCGAAGATCGCCTCGCCTCCGACGGTGGGGACACCGATCGAGTTGCCGTAGGACGAGATCCCGTGGACGACGCCCTCAACCAGAAGGCGCTTGCGTGCATCATCGGGGGGGCCGAAACGCAGCGAATCCAAGAGGGCGATCGGGCGGGCCCCCATCGACAGGATGTCGCGCACTATGCCTCCGACCCCCGTGGCCGCCCCCTGGAACGGTTCAACGAAGGAGGGATGGTTGTGCGACTCGATCTTCCACGCGACCGCTAGGCCGGGCGCAACCTCGATGATCCCCGCGCCTTCGCCGGGACCCACGAGGATCCGGGGGCCGGAGGACGGAAGGGTCTTCAGGTACTGCCGGCTCGACTTGTATGAGCAATGCTCGCTCCACATCACGGAGAACATCGCCAGCTCGGTGTAGGAAGGTGGCCGGCCAAGGATCGTCTCGATGCGACCCGCCTCGTCGTCGGTGAGCCCGAGCTCCCGATGGACCTGGGCCTCGGTCACAGAGCGGAACGGGCGAGCGAAGCGTTGCGGCCTTGCCGGACCCAGTCGAGCATCGATCCGAAGATCACGTTGCCGTCCTCGGAGCCGAGAACCTCCTCGCTGGCCCTCTCGGGGTGAGGCATCAGCCCGAACACATTTCGACCCTCGTTACAGATCCCGGCGACGTCGTCCAAGGAACCGTTCGGGTTGTTCTTGTATCTGAGGATGATCCGGTTCTCAGCGCGCATCTCCTCGAGCGTGTTTGGATCGCAGTACCAACTGCCTTCGAAGTGATTGATGGGGATCCGCAGCGTCGAGCCATCCGTTGCGTTGGACGTGAACGCGCTGTCGCTTGTCGAGACCTCGAGTTCCTCCCACTTGCACAGGAAGGTCAGTCCGGCGTTCCGGCGCAACGCTCCGGGTAGAAGCCCCGCTTCGCACAGGATCTGGAAGCCATTGCAGATCCCGATCACCAATCCGCCCGTCTCCGCGTACTCCTTCACGGCACCCATGATCGGAGAGAAACGCGCTAGGGCTCCCGTGCGCAGGTAGTCACCGTGAGCGAAACCTCCGGGAAGGACGACGATGTCACAAGGAGGCAACTCGTCGTCACCGTGCCACACGTATCTCGCGTTGGCCCCCAACGCGGCGAAGGCCCGCATGCAATCCTGTTCGCAATTCGATCCGGGAAAGACGACGATCGAAACCGAGGGCTGCACGGTCAGCCGTCCCCTAGATGGACCAAGTACGACTCGATGACCGGATTAGCCAGGAGAACGTCGCACAGTCCCGCGACCTTCTCCCGAGCGTCCTTCTCGTCATCCGCTTCGATACGAAGACTGATGTGCTTGCCAACGCGGACATGCCCTATCGACGCGTAGCCGAGGGCCGGGAGAGCGCGCTCGATCGTCTGACCCTGAGGGTCAGATATCCCCTCTTTCAACATCACGTCGACCTGAGCGATGAACTCCATCAGCTCAAGACTCCGCTAAGAAGGGCCACGGACTTGAAAAGTACCGGCCCCGCAACCAGGAGGGCTAGACCGGCTCCCGCTAGGCCGATCACGGAGATACCGGGAACGCGACGCCCTATCGCGATCCGAACACCACGGGTCAGCAACAAACAGGACCAGGCGAAGAGACTGAGAGCGAATGCGATGGAGATCGCGGCCCAAACCGTCTCGAACGTCGTGGGGAGCCGCGCGGAGGTGAACGCATCCCGACCGGTCACGATGAGATCGAGCGGCAGAAGGAGGAGGAGAGCGATCACCTGGGGCAGAGCAGCGGTTCCCCAGCTGAGTCTGAGGAGGTCTTCCCTCGCATCTCCCCGTGATACCCGGTTCATCGCCAGAACCCAGAGAGCACGACCGATGAGCCCAACCAGGCCC
Organism: Actinomycetota bacterium; assembly: GCA_046715695.1. Lineage (GTDB taxonomy): Bacteria > Actinomycetota > CADDZG01 > CADDZG01 > WHSQ01 > DATLNM01. The sequence goes on from JBKJYP010000062.1 coordinate 13,452, forward strand.
CCGAGGATGAGGGCCGCGATCACATAACCCCATCGGAAAGCGTCCGGGCTCACGTCTCTCGCGCCGACCAGACCCGACACCTTGAGCCAAACGAGGATGCCTCCGGCGCCGCCAACGAAGCTCAGGAAAGATGCACTCTTCGCCGCGGACCGCGCTCCGGCACCCGACGCGAATCGGAACAGTCGAGGAAACCCGGTGGTGGGAGTGAGAGCAGCTTCACGGATCAGAGAACCTGCGGCCGCGGCTTTGGGGTTGCCTCTCCCCGCCGTCGCGTGCGTAGCCGCAGCTTCAGGCACCCGCGACCTCCTTGAGCCATACGTCGAGATCCTGGCCGGTGATCTTGGAGTAAGCCTCGCGGTATCGATCCGCCGTCGCCTGAACGACGTCCTCAGGGAGTGGAGGCGGGGGCGGTGAGTGATCCCAGCCGGTCGAGTCCAGCCAATCCCGCATGTACTGCTTGTCGAAGGAGGGTTGTCCCTTCCCCGGCTCGTAACGATCCGCCGGCCAGAACCGGCTCGAGTCCGGCGTCAAGACCTCATCGATGAGGCTCACCTCGCCGTCGACAAGGCCGAACTCGAACTTCGTATCGGCGATGATGACGCCTCGGTCCGCGGCCTCGGCTGAGGCGTGCTCGTAGATCGCCAGGGCATAGGAGCGAGCGGTGTCGTAGACATCTTGACCCGCCACCTCTGCCGCTTGAGCCTCGGTGATGTTCTCGTCATGACCCGTTACCGCTTTGGTCGCAGGGGTCAAGATCGGCTGCGGGAGCTTGTCGGACTCCCTCAGGCCGCCGGGCAACTCGTGGCCACAAACCATCCCGTTCTGGCCATACTCCTTCCAGCCGGACCCCGCGAGATAGCCGCGGACCACGAACTCGATGGCGATCGGTTCGGCGCGCCGGCACAACATCGATCGGCCGGGGAGATCGGGCATACCAGCATCGGGGATGTCGCCGGCTGCTACCGAGATCATGTGGTTAGGACAGATATCCTCGGTGGTGGAAAGCCAATGGTGGCTGAGCGCGGTCAAGACCTTCCCCTTATCGGGGATCGGCTGATCCAGCACCACGTCATACGCGCTGATCCTGTCTGAAGCAACCAAAAGGAGCTGCCCCGGACCTGCCTCGAACAGCTCTCGAACCTTGCCCGATCCAACGTGATCCAAGCTCATAGTGCCTCCAAACGTTCGAATACAGCGTCGATGTTTCGAAGATAGCGCCCATTGTCGAAACAACCTTCGATCTCATCGGGCGCGAGATGCGCGGTTACATCAGGGTCTGACTTCAACAACTCTTTGAGGGGTCTCGACTCCTCCCATGCCTGCATCGCGTTCCGCTGCTCCAGGGCGTAGGCCTCTTCTCTCTGCAATGTCCCCTTGGACAGGAGCGCGGTCAGCACGCTTTGAGAATGGACGAGACCCCAAGAAGACTCGAGGTTCGATGCCATGCGATCGACATGGATCTCGGCCGAGGAGATGACCCAACTCATCTTGTCCATCATGTAGTCGAGAAGGATGCAGGCATCCCCCAAAGTGATCCGTTCGACGGACGAGTGGGAGATATCGCGTTCATGCCAGAGGGCTACGTTCTCGTAGCCCGTCTGAGCGAAAGCACGAAGGAGACGAGCGAGTCCGCAGATCCGTTCGCAGATGATCGGGTTCTTCTTGTGCGGCATCGCCGACGAGCCTTTCTGGCCCGGTGCGAACGGTTCCTCCACTTCTCGAACCTCGGTCCGCTGGAGATGCCGGATCTCTTGGGCGAAGCGCTCGAGCGATGCGGCAGTCAGCGCGATCGCCGACAGGAACTCGGCGTGACGGTCGCGCGCCACCACCTGGGTGGCCGCGTCTTCGACGGCGAGGCCCAAACGGTCACACACATAGGACTCCACCGAGGGGTCTAGTTGGGAATAAGTGCCCACGGCACCCGAGAGCTTGCCGGTAGCGACCGAGTCCCGAGCCCGGCGCAGCCGCTCTCGATCGCGGGCCATCTCGAAGGTCCACCCGGCGAGCTTGAGGCCGAAGGTCATCGGCTCGGCGTGGACCCCGTGCGTGCGTCCGACCATGAGGGTCTCGCGGTGGGCGAGTGCCTGTTTGCGGATGGTCTCGGTCAGGCGCCCGGCCCCCTCGACCAGCAGGTCGCCGGCGTCCCGAAGCGCAACCGCCGTGGCCGTGTCGAGGACATCGGAGGAAGTGAGGCCGAAGTGGATGTGCCGTCCCGCCTCGCCCACGTTCTCTCGCACGTTCTCGACGAACGCGACGACATCATGGTGCCTCACCGCCTCGATCTCGGCGATCCGGTCGACGTCGAAGGC
>JBKJYP010000063.1:0-3489 GCA_046715695.1 Actinomycetota bacterium
ATTCCTTCGGCGTCAGGTCGTAGAGGTGATCAAGCGCCCGCCAAGCCCGAGCCTCCGACTCGATGACGGGCGCCAACGCTTCCGCCCGGATGATCGGCGCCACAGCCTCAAGAGCGGCGCTGGCCTCTTTGAAGAAGCTCTCCACTGGCAGCTCGCAAACTTCCTGCGCGTACAGGTCACGCATTGCCCGCGCCGCCGCAACCACGGCTTCGTTACTGATCGTCATTACGTGTCCTCCGTGATCTTTTCGGCGCGGGCGCGCAACCATCGCCCTACATCAGCTTGGTCGATGAAGTAGGTTTCCATGTCCTCAGGGCTGGGATCTTCCGCCGCGTCCGCCGCGTCTTCCAGCGCTTCCGCCCGCGCCTCCCGTACCGGCCCGAACCCCGCAGCAGACAGGGCAGCGGCCTGATGGGTGGCGAGGAGATCGACACCGAACGTGGGGGTTTCATCGCCCCACGACCGGATCACCGCGCCGCAACCGTCGCACTTGTCAACGAACGGCTTGCGGTCGGTGCGTGTCGAGGCGGACCAGTGCCCCCGCAGCACGTCTGCCATGTCGCTCATGCGCCCTCCCTGATCTCGTCAAGATTCAGGCTCCGGAGCAGACCGTTAGCGGCGTCAATGACGCCCTGTCGCCTGTCTGCGTCGTTCCGCGACTCGTCATGCCAGTTGTCAGACACCACGTCCAGCGCCACGGTGTGGTTATTGCCCTTTACGCGAGCTTCGATAATGATCCTCATGCCACGCCCTCCCCTGTGATCGCGGCGTGAATCGCTCGGCTGGCGTCACGGTAGGCGGCGCGGTGAAGGCTGTTCCAGTTGTCATCATTGGACAGATCGAATAATTCCTGGCGCGCCTTCTCCACTCGCTCCACGATCCCGAGTAGGTGGGCGACCATGGACGGGGCCGCAGCGATGAACGCAAGGTCCTTCCCGGACTGCTTGCGGAAGAACTTGCCACTACTCCACATCGGGACACTGACGATGGTCACGCGCTCCGGGTTGCCCTCATGGTCGGTGTTATCCCTGAATCGAGACGCGGGGTCACCCTTCGGCATTTCCGCCGTGACACTCGCCTTATACCGGGTGTTGAGCGGGCGCTCCCACGGCCCCGGTGTGATCCCTGCGTGGAGGGACCGGATGTGGTCGAGGCTCAACGGGGCGGTCACGGTGTCACCACCATGTAGGGCACCCAACCGGCGTAGGGGATGAAGCCGTCTTCGTGGCGGGCATACTCGCTGGCGTCCCACAGGCCTTCGTTGTCCAGCACCTTGGGGTCTGCCCAGTATCGGGTGGCGTTCTTGAAGTCCTCGGGCGCGGGCGTTACCTCGTCCAGGCTCTCGGGAGTTTCGCAGACAACATCCAGCAGGTACTTCCTGACTGCCAGCATTGCGATGCCGGGGTTATGCGTGCCCCATGCAACGTAGTCGCCGTATTCGGTATCCCACGCCTTCACATCGGCGGTTGTGGCATATTCGTTCATCACTGCACTCCTGTCTTGTTGTTCTGGTCCCTGCGTGCGCATTTCGCGACGATGCCCGCCTGCTGTACGGCCTCCCATGTCCCGTACCCACCCACAGCAGCCTGCACAGCCGCCGTGTACGCAGCATCCGCGAGGGACGCCGGGGAAGGATCGGGGGTCATGGCTGGGGCTCCGGTACGTACAGGACGGTTGCGGGAAAGGAAACCGCCCAAGTCATGAAACCGTGACGGATGGCTGGAAAGTGCCATCGGTTTCCATGCTTCGTCGCCGCCTCGTGCAATGAGTTCAAGACCACAGATCCTGTTGGCAGTTCGTCGAGTTCCTCAGTCGTGGTGATGGTGCGGGGCTTGGAGTAGCCGGCGGCGAGGATCGCTGCGACAATCTCAGAAGTTCCGAGCGAGCCGCTGCGGATGGACTCTGCCAACTCGGCCAGTTCGTCGCGTTCGTTGGTGCTCATTTCGTCTCTCCGAATCCTGGTGCTTGGGTGATGTGTGTGCGACAGTACGTCTTGGCTGAATCGGCCAGTTCATCCCACTGCTTGAGGGTCAGACCCCACGCGTGCGCGGCCCGGATATCGAACAGCGACGGGATCACGGGCGCCGGGGCTGGTCGTCGGCGGCGGAACCACTTATTCATGCCGCGGCCTCCACCATCTCGACAATGTCCCTGAGTGCGTGAACGAGTTCCCGCAGCACCTGGTAGTTCTCGGCAGTTTCGGGTACTGCCTGCGCGAGCCTCAACGCAGCTTCAGCCTTGCTCATCACGCGCTCCAAATCTGGTGGTGCTGGCCGGGGAACACTCGGCGGAACAGTCGGTCAGTGATGCGTCGGGCCAGCGTCCAGCGGTGGGCGCGGCGGGTATGGTTGCTCATGTCAATCTCCAAAGTCTCTGTAATAATCGGGATCCGAGGCGCGCTCGGCTTTGTCTTCCAGATAGCGCTCATAGTCGAAGTCGTCATCGGGTTCTTCATGCGCTGGGCATAAGTCGCCTTCTTGCTCGACTTCCGTTTCGCAGAATTCCTCCGGCGACACCATCGTGCGGGCGTAGGTGTTCGCGGGGCAGAGGATTGGGTCGGCGTTAGTCATCGGCGCACTTCTTCCATGCGGCCGGGGCTGGTCGCTCCCGAACCTCTAGCCACTTCCACGCGGATTCGTTGTAGTTACTCCGCAGGTACGCTTCGGCTCGCTCCCTAGTTGGGACGATGGTGCGGTCGAATGGGTCCGGGTAGTCTGCGCTGTCCCGCTTACGGAAGACGGCGTACTGCATATCGCCGCTCACTTCCCCTCACACTCCAAGCACCCATCGGCGGGTCCGTGCAGCAGGTGGTACTCGGCGGCGCGATCCAGGCTGCGGGCGTACAGCGCGTAGACACCAAAGCCGACACGCAGGACGAGGCCTAATAGGTGGGTCCAGTTCATGCGCAGCTCACCGCCATCGCGGCTAGCAGGGTGTGTGCGTCCCGAGACTCGGGCTTGATCGGGATGTAGACCTTGAGGCCGGCGGTCAATTCGATGCGGTATTCGGTCTTGGTGCTCATGCTGCTGCGTTCCTTTCGATGTTGCGGATTGCCTTATTGGCGGTGGGGTCGGAATGCCCGAGAATGCGGGAGAGTCCGATGGGGTCAAGCGTCACGATGTGCATGTAGTTGCGGTCGAAGTAGGACTTGGATTTGTGGGGGAACATGTTGTGCAGGTGATCGACGGCGGACTTCTTGTCCATTCCTTCGAGTGCCTCCTGCAAAAGGGCATAGAGCAGCACGGGAAACCTCCGACTAAAAAGCCAGTAGGGGATGGGTGGGGTGTTTGCCCTAGTGGGCGGGGTGCCGGCGCCTAGCGCTGCGGCTGTGGGTCTAGCGGGTGGAGGGTGATTCGGCGCTGAGGCCGTCGATCCAACCGTGTAGATCTTCGTGCCGGATGACTGCCTTCGTGTTGGCGTATCGGGCTGCGAGGTTTCCGTCTGAGATTGCCTGTTTTAGTGTTCGCTCTGAGTAACCAACCATTTCGG
>JBKJYP010000064.1:0-18843 GCA_046715695.1 Actinomycetota bacterium
AATCGAGTTCGTGTTGTTCGATGTCTCGGTCTAGGAGTCGCGGCGCGGACTTTCGGATGGTTGCGAAGCAACCCTTCTCATCAAACCCCGCCGCAGCAAGACCGTCCAAGCCATCTGGCCCAAACAAGACACGGACCACGAAGCGGGCCGCTCCAAACGGAAAGCGCTGACCGTCACCCCCTAAGTAAAACTGTCGCACCCCATCGCTACAGTTTTTCCATGTCCCACCGCCGCTACACCGAAGACCAACTGAGGGAAGCCGCCGCCACTTCACGTTCGATCAGCGAGGCGCTTCGCAAGTTGGGCCTTGTTGGGCGCGGTGGGAATTACGAGAGTTTTCGGGCGAGGTGTGATGCCTTGGGGATCGATACATCGCACTTCAAGCGAGGCCTTCAATCAGCGCGGTGGGGGTCGATATCTCGTACCGAATTCGTTGCAGCAGTCTCGAGCTCCCGATCTGTTGCTGGATCACTCCGAATCCTAGGGATGGTGATAGGCACAAGCAACCGCCAAGCCTTCAAAGAACTCTCAGAAAGGTGGGGCGTTGATACAAGCCACTTCACCGGTCAGACCTGGAACAAAGGGATGCGCTTCCCGGGCCGAGGAGCTCCACTTGATGAAATGTTGGTTATTGGGAAGCCATGCCGAACCGCGACCCTAAAGGCTCGGCTGATAAGTGAGGGCCTCAAGGATCATCGCTGTGAGATGTGCGGGATCACTGAATGGCAGGGCAACCCGCTAACTCTCGAGCTCGATCACATCAATGGACAAAGGGACGACAATCGGTTGACTAACCTGCGGCTGCTTTGCCCCAACTGTCATTCGCAGACAGACAATTACCGGGGCCGGAATATCGGTCGGAGTCGTGGACTTCGCCAACTCCGTATCCTGTGAACCTGCATGCCCGGGTGCTGGAACGTAGACAGGACCGGCTTAAACCCGGTTGTTCCGAAAGGAACGTGTGGGTTCGAGTCCCACCCCGGGCACGGACCATCTGGTTGATATCAAAGTGATATCAACTTGCTCCATGGCCTCTCTTAAGGTTCGGAATATCCCCGACGATCTCTATGAAGCGCTGAGGAATGCTGCGGACATCGAGGGCAGGTCCCTGTCCGCTCAAACGGTCGCCATCCTGAAGCGGGCCCTCGCGAGTTCACTCGTGGACCGGAGGGAAGTAGCCCGACATATAGCAGAGCGTCGGAAGTCGGCCGGAGTTATGACCAGTAGGGCAGCAGAGTTGGTTAGGGAGGATCGGGATCGCTGACGCTGCGTTGGTTGTCGACGCCAGCGTCCTTCGCCAGGCGGGTCTGAAAGGGGACCGACCTTCATGAATGAATATCTCGTTGTTATCGAGGGGGCCGGTCACTCCAATTCCGCGTTCGTTCCTGACCTTCCCGGGTGTGTAGCCGCGGGCGAGAGCCCTGATGAAGTTGAGCGACTCATGGCAGAAGCCATCTCCTTACACATCGAGAGCCTTCGCTCTCATGGTGAAAATGTGCCCGAACCGCAAAGCGCGGCTCGCTACGTTGCTATCTGAGATTTAGATCAGGGGCCACGGTAGGGGTCTGTCGGGGCCGGGGGCCGGGAAGCGATCGTCTACCAACAACGACTCGACTCGGGCGAGTGTCGCTGCGGATTCTTGAGGAGTTAGTAACTCGGCGAGGCGCTCACCCAGCGGCCCCCCGTCCGCCAGCAACGAACCCAGGTCCTCGAGCTCCTGTCGTAGAGATGCACCGAGAGACTCGTCGGCGAAGGCCCAGATGACCGTGCGTAGTTTCGGCTCGTTGTTGAACGTGAGGCCGTGGTCGACACCCCACAACTTGCCCTGTGCGTCTTCGATGACGTGGCCGGCTTTGCGATCGGCGTTGTTCGCAACCACGTCGAAGATCGCGAACCGACGCAGGTCCTCCGCGCGCTCATCCATCACAGAGAAGTAGTGACGGTCGGGGTCATGCTCGATGAACAACTGCAGCGAGCCCTTCCCCATCGGAGCCGCATCCCGCAGGACCGTGGGGGGAACGATGTTCCAGCCGGCCTCGTGGCTGAGCTCGTACGCGGCCACCTCTCGGGCAGCGAGGGTCCCGCCGGGGAAATCCCATAGCGGCCGCTCGCCCCGTGTCGGCTTATAGACGGCGAGCACCTCGTCACCGTCGCCTCGAACACGCGACAGGAACGTGTAGTTGGACGAATAAGGGAGCAGGCCGAGGACCTCGACATCACCCGAGGCAAGCAGCGCCAGCTCATCCAAAGCTTTATCCCGGGGGGCGATGGCCGTTGGACGCCGGGCAGTTATGCCCTTCGGGGTCCATGGGCAGACCGCAGAGTTGGCACAGAGGTCTTCCTTCCGCGACGACGGCGTTGGCGTGCAGGACGAAGGCGCGCGCTTGATCGCGACGCAAGAGGAAACGATCTTCCTCGCCGGCTTCCTCTTCTTCCTCAGGCTCCTCATCACCGAGAGGCTCCGAGGAATGAAGAACGACGAGGATGGAGTCGTCGCCTTCGTCGTAGCCGAGGCCGATCGCACCGACACGCCAGCGGGCCTCGATGGGCTCTTCCAGGCCGAGAGCGGGGTCGCGTTCCGGCGTTGCGGCAACGACGGTGTCCGCCGGATCGATCGCAACCAACATCTCCTGCAACTTCTCGGCGAGTAGCTGGACCTGGACCTTCTCGGTGACATAGGAGTAGGACTCGCCCCCCGATCGCGCCTGGACGAAGAATTCGCGATGACCCGGTGTCCCTACATAGTCGGCGGTGAAGACGTCGGGCGAGTTATCCACCGGTAACGGCCTTGTCGATCTCGGGGACGACGTTCAGCGCGAGCACGGCCGGACCCTGGATGCCGATGGCGATCACCGAGAAGGAGCCGGGGGCGATAACGATCCGCTGGAAGAGATCGATGTGGATGCCGATGTAGTGGGCGACGAGAAGCTTGATCACGTCACCGTGCGACACGATGCAGATGCGATCCTTCGGATGCTTCATCCGAAGCTCTTCTGCCCCCGCGACGGCCCTGGCCTGAACCTCTTGGATCGTCTCTCCCTCCGGGAAGGGCACGGACGATGGCCAGGACCGCACTTGGGTCCACAGCTTCGTCTGCATGAGTGACTTGAGAGAACGGTTGCTCCACTTCCCGTATTCCACTTCTAGGAACGCCTCGTTATGGCGGACCTTCAATCCGCATGCTTGCGCGATCGCGGTCGCAGTCTCATCCGTCCGCTCCAATGGGCTCGAATACACGCTCTTGAGGTCTGCGGATCGGAGGCGAGCTGCGACCGCCTCGGCCTGTACCCGTCCCTCGTCCGAGAGGCTGATCCCAGGCATCCGGCCCGACAGGCGCGTGCCTGTGTGACCGGTGACCGCGTGGCGAACCAGATAGAGAACGGTCACTTCGCCGCGACGGCTGCGGAGATCGCATCGAGAGCCGATGGGTTCTCGAGGGAAGAGAGGTCACCGGGGTCTTCGCCGAGGACCCTGGCTCGGATCGCGCGCCTGAGGATCTTGGCCGACCGCGTCTTCGGAAGCTCCGACACGAAGGAGACGCGCGCCGGAGTGAATGCTTTCCCCAGTTCCCCTGCGATCGTCTTCTTCACTTCACGTTCGAGATCGTCGGTCGGCTCGATCCCCGGCCTGATGATGCAGAAGCACCAGACGCTTTCGCCCTTGACTTCGTCGGGAACCCCGACGGCCGCGCACTCCATCACCGCCGGATGCTCGACCGCAGCCGACTCGAACTCGGCCGGACCGATGCGCTTGCCCGCGATGTTCAGTGTGTCGTCCGAACGACCGTGCAAGAACCAGTAACCGTCGGCGTCGACAGAGGCCCAGTCCCCATGCACCCAGATGTCATCCCACCGGGACCAGTACGTCTCTATGAACCTGTCCGGGTTGCGCCAGAACCCGCGGGTCATCGCAGGCCAAGGTTTGGTGCAGACCAACTCCCCCACCTCCTCGCGCAACGGCCGGCCCTCCTGATCGAACACATCGATCGCCATGCCCAAAGAGGGGGTTCCGAGGGAGCACGACTTGGTCGGGATGACGGGGGCCTGGCCCAAGAAGCACGCTCCTACCTCTGTCCCGCCAGAGATATTGATGATGGGACAGCGGTCCTTTCCAACGACCGATGACAGCCATCGATAGGGCTCGGGGTTCCAAGGTTCACCGGTCGATGCCAGGATCCGAAGCTTGGATAGATCGTGACGCTCCACCGGTTCGTCGCCGGCAGGCATGAGAGCACGGACGAGCGTCGGGGAGATCCCGAGGATCGTCACACCATGTCTCTCGCATATCTCCCAGATGCGATCGGCCTCCGGGAAGTTCGGGGCGCCCTCGTACATGAGAACCGTGGCGCCCGCGGAGTGAGCGCCGACCATCTCCCACGGGCCCATGATCCAACCCATGTCCGTAACCCAGTACAGGAGATCGCCCTTCTGGACGTCCGTTAGGTACGCGGCTTCCGCCGCGATCTTCACGGTGAATCCGCCGTGGACGTGAACGCTCCCTTTCGGATGTCCGGTCGTCCCCGATGTGTAGGCGATCATCAAGGGCGTCTCGGGATCCAACGGCCGGGCCGAGAAGTCGTCGCGTGCGTCTGCGACGAGCTCGTCCCAGGGAACATCCTTGGGTCCGCGCTCTGCGCCACCGAACCGATCGAAGACGATCACGTGCTCGACCGAGGGCGACATCGCCACTGCCTCGTCGGCGGTCTCCTTCATCGGGACCTTGGTCCCTCGCCGCCAGAAACCATCAGCGGTGACGACCACCTTCGCTTCCGAGTCATTGAGTCTCGTAGCAACTGCAGGAGCGCCGAACCCGGAGAAGACGGGCAGGTAGATGGCGCCGATAGCAGCGCAGGCGTAGAAGGCGACCGTCGCCTCCGGGATCATCGGTAGATAGACGGCGACGGTTTCTCCGGCTTGTACACCGAGGCGCAGCAGACCTTGGGCGGCTCCGGCCGTGGCGCGAGCCAAGTCACCATAGGTATAGACACGGACCTCAGCGTCCTCGCCTTCCCAGATGATCGCTCGATCGTCGGGGTTCGTGGCAGCGTGGCGGAAAACGGTGTTCTGAGCGAGATTGATGGCTCCGCCGAGGAACCAGCGGCACCACTGCGCTCCCTGGGAGTCGTCCAAGATCTTGTCGTAGGGGGTGCTGAAGTCGATGCCGAGGTCCTTCACCGCGGCATCCCAGAACCACTCGATGTCTGACTGCGATCGGGTGACCAGCTCTCGGTAGTCCTCGATTCCGTGCGTCCGCATCAAACGCGTCACATTGGCGTTGTCGATGTACTCGCGCGTCGGCTCCCAGAAGAACTCGGTCATGAGTCGGAACCTAAGACCTCTAAGACCAGCCCGTCGAGGATGTCCATCTCGGACACCAGAACCTCGGTCGCTTCGAAACAGTCCATCACTGCCAGCAATATCTCGGCCCCCGCAACGATCACGTCGACGCGACCGGCCTCGAGGCCCTTGACCCGGCTCCTCTTCTCGTATGGCAGGGAACCCAGTCGCCGGGCCACGGCCCGCACGTCGGAGTGCGTCAGAACCATGTGGTGGGTCACCTCGGGGTCGTAACTGTCGAGCCCGGCTTTCAGCATGGCGAGTTGCGTCACCGTTCCGGCAACCCCGACCAGCCGGGCCCCCGCGGGAACCTCCAGCTTCTCTTTGGCGGGTCCGATGGCGGCGCGGACCTCATCACGTAAGGCTCCCAACTCTTCCTCCGTCGGAGGATCCGAGTGGAGATGCTTCTCGAGCATCCGCACGCACCCGAAGTCGAGCGAAACGATGTTCTCGGGGCGTCCACGTCCCAGGATGAATTCCGTCGAGCCGCCCCCGATATCGAACACGAGCACGGCTCCGTTCGTTTGCAGATCAGAGCATGCTCCCAAGAACGTGGCGCGCCCTTCCTGATCGCCGGTCAACATCTCCGGCTCTTCTCCGGTGAGCGCACGAACGCCCTCGAAGAACTCATTCCGGTTGCGGGCATCCCGCACCGCGGAGGTCCCGGTAACCCTCATCCGCTCGACGCCGTATTCACCACAGACCGCGGCGTATTCGGCGATCACCGACAAGGTCCGAGACAGGGCCTCGGGAGCGAGTGCACGTCGGTGATCCACTCCCTCACCGAGTCGCGTGATGGTGTTGCGTCGCTCGAGCGAACGGAAGCCAGATGCAACCGCCTCGGCAACGAGCAGGCGTGTTGAGTTGGTGCCCACGTCGATCGCAGCGACCCTCATGTGTCTTCGCCGCGATCGTCCAGACCATCGCTCGTTGTGGTCCTGCCGCGATCGTCGAGACGATCGCTCGTTGTGGTCTTGACACAGGGGAGGCGGCAATCCGGCCAGCCCGTCTGGGCGATCGTCGATGCACCTATGGGGTTGGGTGGATCTGCCAACTCCTGAGCAAGGTGAGCGTGCAGACACTTCACGCGATCGGGGCCCCCACCGGGGACCGACGTTGGTCCGATCGCCTCATGGGAGTCTCGTCGCGCCTGATAGCGATCGATCGCCGAAGAGAGACGCTCACGCAACTTGGGGTCTTCTCCTAATCGTTGCGACTCGGCCGCCATCCACCCATCCGATTCCAGCATGCTCGCCCGCTTGATCAACAGAGGGCAGGTCAGCCAGAACGTGGTCGGGAATGGCGAACCATCATCCAAACGGGGATGACTCTCGATGACCATCGGCAAGCCGATATGGCATCGCCGAGCAACGGCCCACTGTCCACGAACGGGGCGGCCGATCTGCTGCCGCACTATCTCGCCCTCGGAGCTGGTGTGGGTTAGCGCCGGCCCTCCTTGTGGCGCTTGAGGTCCACGAGGCGCTCCTGGCTCTGATGCATGAATTTCTTCAGCTTGGCCTCGAACTCCGGGTCGCGGCCCGACTTCCGCATCGGGCGCTCCTCGTAGCCCTCCTCGGCCTGCTTGATCGAGAGCTCGATCTTGCCGTCGTCTTTCTGACCCACGACCTTCACCGTGACCCGGTCGCCCTCGCGTACGTGGTCCTTGATGTCCCGCACGTAGTTCTTGTCCACCTGCGAGATGTGGACCATGCCGCTCTCGCCCGAATCCAGCTTCACGAATGCGCCGTAATCCATAACCTTGTCGACGACGCCTTCGACGATGTCACCTACCTGGGCCAATCTCCCTCATTCCATATATAGACGGCGGACCTATAAAGGGTACCCCGTGGAAGTGCTAGAGCCAGCCCAGGCCCACGAAGTCGAGGAGCCCCTCGAAGAAGCCGGGGTCTGCGGGTGGAGGGGCAGGCACGTTGGGCTCGACTTCCTTCTTCTTCTCACGCTTGGCCTCGCTGGGTGGCATCACCACGAATGCGGTCTCTCCCGGAAGGATGAGGCCCAGCTGCTCGCGGGCACGCTGCTCGATGAAATCCGAGTCGTTGAGCCGTTCGACGCGCTCGGCCAGGCGCTGGTTGTCGGTCTTGGTGGCGGCCAGTTGATCGTCCAAGGCGGCGATCCGCTGCCTCTGGGCGAGGAGCTGTCTGGTCGGCTCGATCGCCATGGCCCCGATCAGACAGACGATGAGCGTCGCCCCTGCGATCGTCGACCAGCTCCGTCCGGAAAGCCTCGGGAACCTCATCCGCCGGCCTTCTTCGCCGACTCGCTCGTGTCCGTTCGGGGGCCGGCCATGGAACGTGGGAATGCCGAGCGACCCGCATATCGCGCTTGGTCGCCTAAGGCATCTTCGATACGAAGCAGCTGGTTGTACTTGGCGGTGCGCTCGCCTCGGGCCGGTGCACCCGTCTTTATCTGACCGGCATTGGTGGCGACAGCCAGGTCCGCGATCGTGGAGTCTTCGGTCTCGCCCGATCGATGAGAGATCATCGTCGCGAACCCGGATCGGTGGGCCATGCGAACACATTCGAGGGTCTCGGTCAGAGAGCCGATCTGATTCGGCTTGACGAGGATCGCGTTGCCGGCCTTCTCGTCGATCCCGCGTTGCAAGACCTCCGGGTTCGTAACGAATAGATCGTCGCCCATCAACTGGACGCGATCTCCGATCCTAGTGGTCAGCTCAGTCCAGCCGGCCCAATCATCTTCAGCCATGCCATCTTCGATCGAGACGATCGGATACCTGGCCATCCAGTCCTCCCAGAAGGCGACCATGTCCGATGAGCTGAGACGGTCACCCGTGGATGCGAAGAGATACCCGTCGCCATCGCGAAGCTCCGAAGTAGCCGGGTCCAATGCGATAGCGATGTCGCGCCCCGGCTCGTAGCCGGCGGCTCCGATCGCTTCGACGAGAAGCTCTACCGCTTCTTCGTTACTCGCGAGGTTGGGAGCGAAGCCACCTTCGTCGCCGACACCTGTTGCCATCCCCCGGTCGACGAGCAGTCGCTTGAGGGCGTGATAGGTGGAGATCCCCCACTCCAGAGCCTCCGAGAAGGTGGCCGCGCCGAGGGGGGCGAGCATGAATTCCTGGAGATCGACATTGTTGTCGGCGTGCGCGCCACCGTTGATCACGTTGAGCATCGGGACCGGGAGCAGGTGAGCATCCGGCCCCCCGAGGTAGCGGAACAACGCCAGGCCCAATTCGTCGGCAGCCGCATGCGCGACCGCGAGGGAAGCCCCGAGGATCGCGTTCGCCCCGAGCTTGGATTTGTCGTCGGTCCCGTCGAGGTCCCGCATCATCGTGTCGATGGCGCGCTGGTCCAGCGCGTCCGAGCCGAGGAGGGTCGGGCCTATCTTGGAGTTGACGTTCTCGACGGCCCGCCGCACGCCCTTGCCGGCGAGACGGGACCCACCGTCACGGAGCTCGACCGCCTCACCGGCGCCGGTGGACGCTCCGGATGGGACCGCGGCCCGGCCCGACGCCCCGGAGTCCAGTCCGATCTCGACCTCGAGCGTGGGGTTGCCCCGGGAATCGAAGATCTCCCGGCCCCTCACGAGAACGATCTCACTCATCTAAGCCCCCAGATCATCTAGGCCCCGCTGCATCAAGAGATAACTCTAGGCACAATAGTCACACGACTAACATAATGCCTGGAGGAAGGGAGAGCTAGCTTTCTCCCGGATCCTGAGTCGCCGTCTTCGTCAGGCGGTCGACCACGGCCAGCGCTGCTTGGGTTGCCGCGTCCCGTAGCTCCCGGTCGCTGGCCTTGTCCTCGAGCTGGATGAATAGGTCGAAAGCCCGTCCGCCGGCCAGCACTACCAGCCGGTGGGCGGTCCCGGAGGAAAGCCAGACGGCTTCTTCCCCCACCCGTTCGACCTCGATCGGCTTGGTCCCCATCGTGTTGAGCAGGGGCCCGACCACATCCGAGAGCCAGGGGCGGTACCGGTACGTCCCGTTGTAGAGGTTGAGCCCGAGCCTCTTGTCGCCGTTCCGGTAGGTGCAGCCGGGGCCGATCCCGGACTCGAAGGCCTCCTTCTCCCGAACCTCACCCAAGGCAGCAACGGCATCCGAGCGCGTGAGCAGCTGGCAGCCCGTCTCCGACACGTCGATCGCGTCGGGCCCTTGGTCTTCCCGCACGGGTGGCGCGTCGTCACTGCATCCTCCCAACAGGAGGGCAAAGGCGAGGACGGCGCCGGCGAACTTCCTCTGCATCGTCATAGGCGGGGCATCATGCCATCACAAGCTCTTGCTGAATCGGACCGTTGCCCGTCGGAGAGCTCCCTCGGGGTCGATGTGGGCACTACGGGCGAGTGCGACGACCCAGAAGAGGATCTCACCGATCGAGTTCTCATCGGCGCCCTCGCTCAGGGCGGCCGTCGCCTTGGTCCTCGCCTCGTCCGCCCCTATGGAGACGCCTTTGCCCATCGCTCTCTTCTGGGTCTTGTAGGCGGCAAGCAGAGCAGGCAGACCCACGGGGATCCGGGACTCCTCGCCTCCGGCGCGCTCATCTGCCTTTATCGCCTCCCAGTTCTCGAGGACTTCCCCGGAGCTCGAGACCGATACGTCACCGAAAACATGAGGGTGGCGCCGAACGAGTTTGCCCACGATCGCATCGGCGACCCCTGCGATGTCGAACCGTCCGTCGTCGGCCGCCATCTGCGCGTGGAACACCACTTGAAGGAGGAGGTCCCCGAGCTCGTCTTCGAGCTCGGGACCGCTCTTGTCCGATTCGATCACATCGATCACCTCATGCGCTTCCTCCTGCAGATGAACGGTCAACGATCGATGGTCCTGCTCGCGATCCCAGGGACAACCGTCGACGCTGCGCAACCGGGCCATGACCTCGACCAGGGAAGCGAATGCAGAGGCGGCTCGCCGGGACACATAAGCACCACGAGCGCGCGTGAGCGGGTCCGGGCTTCCCGGAGCGATGGTGACCACGCGGGCTCCACCTCGAGCCCAGTCCGCCATGAGCGACGACGACGGCTCGCAGACGACACCAGCATCGCTCGACTCATCAGGGACCTGCAGTACCGCCGTGATCACCCCCGCTCGTTGGAGTCGCTCCCGGAGTGGGTGATCGGGGCGCTCGAACAACACACGGCTGCAACCCGTAAGCGCGTCTAGCTCCGCAACGGTCAGCGATCCGGATTCATCGACACCGAGCGGAACGACCAGCATCGGTCGACCGTCAACCTGTGGGGGCCGGGAGCGGTTGTGTTGGCTCTTCGGAGGGGATGGCTGCCCCCGGCACATCACTTTCGTCCGGATCGGCGATCGTTTGCGATGCAACGTCGAAGACTCCGTACCGAGGATTCACTTCGACCTCCGCCGCTGCATAGGTCTGTTCGAGCCAATCGAGCCAAGCCTGGTCGATCATCGGGTTCCCGACGGCGACCTCGATGTCGTCGCGCACTTGGGCGAAAGACTTCGTTCGTTTCCCGGTCAGAAGGATGATGTGCCATCCGAACTCGGTTCGGACAGGAGCAGAGAACTCGTACTCCTTGAGGGAGTTCAACGTCTTCTCGAACTCGGGGACGAAAGCTCCTTCTCCGAACCAGCCGAGGTCTCCGCCTCGCTCCGCGCTGGTTTCGTCTTTCGAGTAGCGCTTCGCCAGGTCGACGAACAGATCGTCGACCTTGTCCGGCAGGGCAAGATCGAGCTGAGCGGATATCTCCTTGGCCAGGTCCTCTTTCTCGACCAGGATGTGAGAGGCGCGTTTCTCCTTGTAGTTCTCGATGTGGGCGTCGTAGTAGTCGATCAGTTGTTCCTCACTCGGCCCGGCGTCCTTGGTCACCTCCGAGCGGAGCGCGTCCTCCAACAAGCTGTCCGCGACGAGTGACCGAAGGAGGAGAGGGGTCAACCCTTCCTCCCTGAGTGCCTCCTGAAACAAGTCGGGCGTCCCGAAATCAGCTTTGATCGACTCGATCTCCTTCTCCACGTCGGCTTCCGTGATGGAGATGCCGAAGCCTTCCGCCTCGGGAGCAAGGACCTCACGACGGATCAGCTGCGAGAGGTAGTTGCGTTCGAACTGGCGCTTAGCGACCACGGACTCACCACGCGCCTGCGCTTCCCTGTAGGCCTCACTCACCGTGAACCCGTCGACCACGGCCTGAACCTCGTCGATCGTGATCTTCTCGCCGCGCACAACCGCGGCGGCCGGATCGAGGAGATCGCCACAGCCCGTTGCAAACAGACAGAGGACGGCCGCCAGCGCCGCTAGCTTCTTCATGATGCCGGGGAGGTTATCTGCTCCAACAGGTCATTCACCCATCGGACGACCCCCTCCTTGGGGAGGACGGTTTCGGGGATCAGGAGGGTCTGGGTGGCGGCCTTCCATGTGGCTTGCGGAACGAGCCGCTGGAGCCTGACCTGACGTGACTCCTCGAGCTCGACGGGCCGGATGCGCAGGTTCTTGGCAACGGTGGAGGCTTCGATCACTCCGGCGTCCATCATGGTGCGTCGGAGCTTCGCGACCTCGAACAGGGCTTCGACCGTCGAGGGGACCGGCGAGCCATACCTGTCCACGAGCTCGTTGTAGACCTCGGTCAGCTCCTCGTCGTCCCCGGCCGCTGCGATCCGGCGGTAGGCCTCGAGCCGGAAGTTCTCATCTGCTATGTAGTCACGAGGGATCAGGGCGTTCAGCGGTAGGTCGATCCGAACCTCGCCGCCATCGTGCCATGGCAATCCCTTGGCCTCGTCGACCGCCTGACTCATCAGCTTGATGTAGAGATCGAACCCGATCTCCTCGATATGCCCATGCTGCTCCTCTCCGAGCAGGTTGCCGGCCCCTCTAATCTCGAGATCGCGCAGGGCGATCCGGAACCCGGAACCCAACCCCGTGTGCTCGGAGATCGTCTTCAGTCTCTCGTGCGCGCCCTCGGTCAAGGATCGGTCGGGAGGGAAGAGCAGATATGCGTAGGCGCGCTCGTGAGCGCGCCCCACCCGGCCGCGCAACTGGTACATCTGCGAGAGACCGAGGAGGTCCGAACGCTCTACGACGAGTGTGTTCACTGTAGGTATGTCTAGGCCCGACTCGACGATCGTGGTGCATACGAGAACGTTGGTCTTGGCGTCACCGAAGTCGGCCATCGCCTGCTCGAGAGCGTGCTCCTCCATCTGGCCGTGTGCCACCCCCACTCGTGCCTCCGGCACGAGCTCCTGTATCCGGCGCGCGGCTTCGTGGATCGAACGGACGCGCGGGTGAACGTAGAAGACCTGGCCATCTCGCAGGATCTCGCGCCTGACTGCCGATGCGACGATCTCTTCGTCCATGTCGCCCACATAGGTCATGACCGGGTGGCGATCCTCCGGGGGGGTATCCACCATCGACACATCACGGATGCCCGACATCGCCATCTCGAGTGTCCGAGGGATCGGCGTCGCGGTCAACGTCAAGACGTCGACGTTCGTCTTTATCGCTTTGATCTTCTCCTTCTGATCGACACCGAACCGTTGCTCCTCGTCGATGATCAATAGGCCGAGATCGGAGAAACCCACCTCCTTGCCGAGGAGACGGTGCGTCCCGACGATGACGTCCACCTTGCCGTTCTTCAGGTCCTCGATCGTCCGCTTCGACTCGGCCGCCGACTGGAAGCGGGACAACGTGTCGACGCGAACCGGGAAGCCCCTGAATCGCTCGACGAAGGTCGAATGGTGCTGCTGCGCAAGGATCGTCGTGGGCACGAGCACGACGACTTGCTTGCCTGCGGCGACAGCCTTGAACGCGGCGCGGACCGCTATCTCGGTCTTGCCGTAACCCACGTCACCGCAGACCAAGCGATCCATGGGTACGGGACGCTCCATGTCGTCCTTGACCTCGTCGATGGCCCGGAGCTGGTCGGCGGTCTCTTCGTAAGGGAAAGAATCTTCGAGCTCCCGTTGCCATGGGGTGTCCGGTCCGAACGCGTGTCCGGGCGCGCGCAGCCTCTCGGAATAGAGCTTCACCAGCTCTTGGGCGATCTGTCGCGCCTTCCGCCTGACCCTGGACTTGGTCTTCGACCACTCACCGGAGCCCAGTCGATGAACGCGAGGGGATTCGCCCCCGATGTACTTGGAAACGAGATCCGCTTGGTCGCTCGGGACATAGAGGCGATCCCCCTTGGCGTATTCGATGACGATGTACTCGCGATGGACCCCGAGCAGATCGCGGTCGACCATCCCCTGGAAGCGACCGATGCCATGGAACTCATGCACAACGAGATCGCCCGGCATCAGATCGAGGGGTCCCGTAGCGACCCTTCGGCGCATGGCTGCGCGCCTGCGAGCGGCCCCGGATCTGCGGCCCGTGACATCCGACTCGGCCACGAGAGCGAGATGAGCCGAAGGCAAGATGAAACCTCGGGCAAGCTCGCCCACGACTATGCGCCCGCCGGGAGGAGCATCTTGGCCGGGGGCTTCCTCGGCGATCTCGAGCGACAAGCCTTCCTGAGCGAAGTTCCGCTTCAGTCGCTCGACCGTCTCGGGTAGCGAAGCCGCAACGACCACCCTGTAGCCGTTCGCGATCAGGTCACGGAGACGCGCGACGAGCGCTTGTGGGTTGCCGGCGACGGACGTCCAGGTCTCGATGCCCAGACCGCCCTTGTCTGCGGTCGCGAGAGACGTGAGCATGACCGCCGGTCGATCGGTCCCGATCGCCTCTTCGAGTGGTGCGTAGTAACGATGGTCGAGACCGGATTTCTGCGACCACTCCTCTACCTGCTCGATCACCTCCGTAGCCCTGTCGTGCACCCGCTTGGGCTCGAGCAGGAAGACCGGGGCGGCCGGGGGCAGGAAATGGTCGATGGGCTTCATCTCGCCCGCGATGAGCGGCAGGAGTCTTTCCGCTCCTGGTTCGATGATCCCCTCCGCCAAAGCGGCGAGTGCAGGATCGTCGTTCGTCTCAGAGAGCTCGGCGGCGCGAGACATCGTCTGAGCATCGGGACGCAACTCGCGGCTGGGCGTGATGTCGATGGAGTCGATGTCTCCAAGGGAGCGCTGGGACGCTAGCGCGAAGTCGCGGATGGATGAGACCTCATCGCCCCATAGCTCGAGACGCGCCGGCCTCTCCGAGGCGGGCGGGAAGATATCGACGATCCCGCCTCGGACGGCGAACTCTCCGCGTCGTTCCACCATGTAGTTGCGTTCGTAGCCCCCCGCTACTAGATACGCGCTCAGCTCGGTGAGATCCACCTCGGAGCCGACCCGCACGGTCATCGAGGGCATTGCCCCCGGATCAGCGATGAGTTGAGTCGCTCCTTGCGCGGTGACGATGACCCCGAAGGCCTCTCCGCGAGCCAGCCGGGCGAGCACATGCAATCGCCGCCCCATCGTGTCGACCGAAGGCGAAAGGGGCTCCCCCGGGAGCACCTCCCACCCCGGGAAGACCTCAGCCGAATCCCGCCCGAGGAAGGCGTGGGTGTCCCTCGCCAGCTGATCCGCCTCGTCTGCGCGTACACAGACCGCGAGCACCGGCGCGCCGAGATGCTTGATCACGGCCGCCAGGAGGAAAGGCCGGGCCGCGTCGGGAACTGTGAACGGCGAACGGGCCGACAGGAGCGATTCCATCCTGTCGGCCGAAAGGAGATCCAGCAGCGGAGCGAGCGAAGCCACTACCTCTGATTTTCCTCCAGGAGACGCCGAGCGCGTAAAAACCGTTGTCTAGCAACGGAAATCCCACACTCGACGGGCAGTGGGTCCTCTATCGCGTGTTGAACTCGTTCATCGCTTTCTCGGGGCCCTTGATGACGATCACCTCAACTGCCTCTTCGGCTTTGGCGAGGAGGTCGTCTAGGTCTTTGCGTTCGGAGGGGGAGAAGGACTCGAGTACGTAGCCGACGGCGTCCCGGCCCCCGCGCGGGCGGCCGACGCCCACCCGGACCCTGACGAAATCGGGTCCGAGGTGCGAGGCGATGGATCGGAGACCGTTGTGCCCCGCGGTTCCGCCGCCCACCTTCACCCGGACCTCACCGAAAGGGATGTCCAACTCGTCGTGAACGACGATCAGATGGTCGACGGGGACCTTGTACCAGCGCACCGCTGCCCCGATCGGGCCCCCGGACTCGTTCATGTAGCTCGGCGATCGGAGGAAAACGACGCGTTCGTCCGCCAGCTCGGCCTCCGCTGAGAGGCAACCCGACTTGTGCCGCTTGAACGATCTCCCAGTTCTGTCCAGGAGCCGCTCGAGCACCATCGCGCCCGCGTTGTGGCGTGTGGACTCGTAGCGCGAGCCAGGGTTGCCGAGACCGGCAACGACCCACTGCCCCCCGGCGTCCCCGGAGGACCGCCGGAGGAACCGCACCTTCCGGGCCTATCCCTCTTCCGGCGCCGCGGCTTGGCCTTCGGACTCCCCTTCGCCCTCTGCTTCGGCAGCCTCGGCAGCTTCGGCAGCTTCGGCAGCGGCTTCGGGGGCTGCCTCTGCCTCCATGGCGGCGAGCTGCTCCTCGGTGATCGGGGCAGCGATCGTGACAACGGGAAGCTCGGCGTCATTGAGGATCTCGTAGGTCCGTCCGGTCGCGAGATCGGACACTCTCAAGGTGTCACCGATGTTCATCTGGGAGATGTCGGCGTCCACAGACTGGGGGACCTGATCGGCGCGTGAGCGCACGTGAACGGTGAACAGCGGGTGCTCGAGAACGCCGCCCTCTTTGACGCCCGGAGCGTCGCCGACGAGGTGGACGGGAACTTCCACCTCGACCTCCTGGGAACGGTCGACGAAGATGAAGTCCGCGTGGAGCAAGGTCCCGCGAACTGGATCGCGCTGAAGCTCCTTGGTCAGTGCCAGCGTGGAAGAGCCCTCTATCTGCAGGTCGAGAAGCACGTTCATCCCGGCATCGGTGTGAAGGGCGGTTACGAATTCCCGCCTGTCGACCTCGATCGACATCGGGTCCATACCCCGGCCGTACACGACCGCAGGAACTTTCCCGGCCGCACGGATGCGGTGCGCGGCGCCCTTGCCATGTCCTTCCCGCTTGACGGCGGTCAGCTTCACCTCAGCCATGAACTGCTCCTGTCTGTACGAGTCGTCTGTTCGTGTGTATTCCCGCCGCCGGCGACTGCCGGGCGCGCCCGAAAGGGATCGAGGTGCGGGAAGAAAGGATTATGCCATGCCTGCCGGGTCGCCCGGCTACGCCTGGTTCTCCCCGTGGAAGAGGCCCGACACCGACTCCTCCTCGAAAACCGCCTTGATCGTCTGGGCGATGGTGGGGGCGATCGAGAGGACGGCGATCTTGTCGATCTCCTTGTCCGAGGAGATCGGCAGGGTGTTCGTGACCACGACCTTCTGGATAGATGAGTTCTTGATGCGGTCGATGGCGGGTCCGGACAACACCGCGTGTGTGGCGGCGGCATAGACCTCGGTGGCGCCCGCGGCGATCAGGGCCTCGCCACCATTCACCAACGTCCCCGCCGTGTCGATCATGTCGTCCACGATCACGCACACCTTGCCATCGACCTCACCGACGACGGCAAGCGTCTCACTAACATTCCTCTTGTCGCCGCTACGCCGCTTGTGGAGGAAGGCGACCTGCCCGTTGAGCCCGTGGTACTCGAGCATGTACTGTGCCCATTTCTCGGCCAAGCGGACCCGGCCGGCATCCGGCGACACGATCACGAAGTCCTCTTCGAGCAGGTCGGCGAAATGCTCGGCCAGGAGCGGCAGTGCCGTGAGGTGGTCGAACGGTACGTCGAAGAAGCCCTGGATCTGTCCGGTGTGGAGATCGACCGAGATGACCCGGTCGGCGCCGGCGGCCTCGTAGAAGTCGGCGAGGAGCTTCGACGTGATCGGCTCGCGGGAACGGGTCTTCTTGTCCTGGCGAGAGTAGGGATAGAAGGGCGCGACCGCCGTGATCCGTTTGGCCGACGCTCTCTTGAGGGCATCGATCATCACGAGTTGCTGCATGACGTGGTGGTCCACCGGCTCGCACATGCTCTGGATCACGAAGGCATCACTGCCTCGGACGGAATCCGTGAAACGGACATAGGTCTCGGAGTTCGCGAACTCGTTGATCTCGACGTCTCCGAGCTTCATGCCGAGCTCGGCGGCGACCTCTTCGGCGAGCGAGCGGTTGGCCGTCCCAGAGAACAGCATCAGCCGCTTCCGGCTGGTCAGCTGCAAAGGGGTTAGTCCTCCTCTTCCTGGTCGGCGTCCTCGGTCACATTACCGGCAGCACCCGCCGGTTCGGGTGCTCCTCCCGCCTCGCCTCTAGGCTCGGCTACCGAGGCCCCCCTGCGATCGCCGCGGCCCTCGATCACGCGGGCCGGGACACCGACAGCGAGAGAGTCCTCGGGTACGTCGCCCCGGACAACGGCACCGGCCCCCGATGCGGATCGCTTATGCATATGAACCGGAGCGACGAGCATCGTGTCGGAGCCGATGTAGACGTCATCCTCGATCGTGGTCTTGTGTTTGGCCTGGCCGTCCCAGTTGCACGTGATCGTGCCGGCGCCCACGTTGGCCCGGGCACCTATCT
Organism: Actinomycetota bacterium; assembly: GCA_046715695.1. Lineage (GTDB taxonomy): Bacteria > Actinomycetota > CADDZG01 > CADDZG01 > WHSQ01 > DATLNM01. The sequence continues at coordinate 17,796 of JBKJYP010000064.1, forward strand.
CCGCATCTCCCATATACGAGAGATGCGGGACCTTGCTGTCTTCCCCGATCGTTGTGTTCTTGGTTTCGACGAACGTGCCGGCACGAGAGCGCGGCCCGAGCACGGTGCCTGCACGAAGTGATGCGAAAGGCCCAACCGTGGCCTCGGGGCCCACCACCGACTCGCGGATAACGGCGTATGAGACCTGTGCGTTCTCGCCGATCTCTGAATCGATGATCCGGCATTGCGGACCGACCTCAGCCCCCGAGCGGAGACGGGTCTTCCCTTCGAGGAACGTGAATGGACGCAGGGTCACATCGGGTTCAATCTCGACGGTCGAGTCGATGTATGTCGTCGCAGGATCGACGATCGTGACACCTTCCTCCATGAAGTGGAGACATGTGCGACGACGCATCTCTGCCTCGATGTCTGCGAGTTGAGCGCGGGAATTGACGCCCCGCAGGATCTCGGCCGGACCGATGCGTGCCACTACATCGAGACCCTCTCGGCTCATCAGCCCGATAACATCCGTCAGGTAGTACTCGCCCTGCGTGTTGGAATCGTCGACCTTGTCCAGCATCCTCTCGAGATGCTCGCGATCGAAGAGGTAGATCCCCGAGTTCACCTCGCGTATCGCCAGTTGCTCCTCGGCGGCATCGCGATGTTCGACGATCGACTCGACACGACCGTCCAGATCCCGGACCACGCGCCCATAGCCGGAGGGGTCCTCTATCTCAACCGTAAGCATCGCCGCCGCGGCACCGGATTCGTGGAACAGCTCTTTCAGGGCCGACAGCTCCGGCTGGTCCACCATCGGGATGTCACCCGCAAGAACCAACATGGCATCGCCCTGGGGGACCGCGATCAGAGCGACCTTCAAAGCGTCCGCGGTCCCCCTGGGGGGATCCTGCACGACATAAGTGACGCCTTCGCCTGCGCCTGCGTCGTCGACCGCCGCACGTATCTCGTCCACACGCGGGGAAACAACGACGACTCGTGCGCTCAGCTCGAGGGGGACGCAGGCGTCGAGGACATGAGCCAGCAAAGGGCGACCCGCGGCGTTGTGGAT
>JBKJYP010000065.1:0-2821 GCA_046715695.1 Actinomycetota bacterium
GTATCGGGATCCGCGTCCGGGCCGGCGATGTGCTCACCGACCTTGATGCCCTGGCCTGGACTTTGCAGCGAGTAGACGGATGGGTCTCCCCAATCGACGATCGTCGGCGTCGGCTCGGCGAAGTCGAAGTAGGCGACCGTCTCGCGCGAAGTCGTGACATCGAGCTCGATGCCGGCCCCGGCAAGCAGAGACTTAGCCCAGGGGCCGGCGGTCACGACGACGGCTGCTGCCGACGCTTCCCCACCTTCCATGACAACCGTCATCCCATCGGGGGTCGGCTCCAGTGCAGTGACCTTGGTCTCTTGCAGCAGCTCGGTTCCGTGCGCAACCGCCCCATCGACGAAAGCGGCAACCGCGGCGTCGGCGGCGATGATCCCGCCGTCGGCTTGGAAGAGGAAGTTGCGGTCCCCGGGCAACGACAGTCCCGGCCAACGCACGTGTGCCTCGCCACCGTCGATCAAGTCGAAATCGGCCCCGCACTTCTGCAGTGACAGAACATGCTGGCCAAGATCCTTGCCGCCGTCTATGCCGCCGGTAACCGTGAGGAGTTCTTTGCCACACTCTGCTTCCAGTTCGCGCCAGAGTGGGAGAGCCTCGATCGCCATCTCGACGAAACCGACCTCCGGATAGGAGAGCCGGAAGATGCGAGAGGCGCCGTGACTCGACCCGCGCTTGTGACCCACGGTGAACTGCTCCACGAGGAGGACGCTCTTGCCGGCGCGAGATAGAGCCCGGGCAGTAGCACTACCCATGACTCCGGCCCCGACAATCACAACGTCATAACGCACGCCCGGAGTCTTACACTGGAACCGTGACGCCCGAGGCCCCACCGCTCCACTACCGGATCCCCTATTACTTCGGTTTCCGGCTACCTCTGAGATATGAGGGATGGGTGAGAGCAGATATCGCGAGGCCTTTCTTCCCCGAAGTCGTCCTCGTGGCCCGGTTTCTACTCATGTTTGCGGTTCTGACGATCATCGATCTTCTGGAAGGCGACGAGATCGCAGGATTCTCGGGGGTGACCCTGTTCGTGGTGGGGGTCCTGGCCGTGATCCTGATCATCCCGCCTTACAGGAAGTGGGTGAGGGCTTCCTGGCTGCGAGGGCACGCGAAGAAGTGGCGCTGGCAATCGGGCGGCGGATGGAACGAAGAGAGTCACTCCCAAGGCTGGCGAGACGAGATCGGCCGGGGTTAACCAGTGTCCTTTCCGTAAGAACTTGCGAAAAGCGCTACTTATTGCGGAAAGAACGGGTTAGCCGACCGAACCTTCCATCTCTAGCTCGACTAGGCGCTGCAGCTCGACGGCGTATTCCATCGGCAGCTCCCGAGTGATGGGCTCGATGAATCCACGGACGATCATCTGCATCGCCTCGGTCTCGTCGAGGCCGCGGCTCATCAGGTAGAAGAGCTGCTCGTCGGAAACCTTGGAGACAGTGGCCTCGTGGCTGACCGCCGCGGACTCCTCTTCGATCTCGATGTATGGATAGGTGTCCGAACGGGAATGATCGTCGAGGATCAACGCATCGCAGATGACATGGCTCTTCGAATGGGTGGCGCCGTCCTCGATGCGGACGAGACCGCGGTAGCCACCCCGGCCCCCGTCCTTGCTGATGGACTTCGAGGTGATCGCGCTCTGAGTGTTGGGGGCAGCATGGATGACCTTGCCGCCGGCGTCCTGGTGCTGGCCTTCACCTGCATATGCGATCGAAAGCACCTCGCCACGAGCGCGCTCACCTAAGAGGTAGATCGACGGATACTTCATCGTCACCTTGGATCCGATGTTGCCGTCGATCCATTCCATGATGGCGCCCTCGTAAGCGGCGGCCCTCTTGGTCACGAGGTTGTAGACGTTGTTGGACCAGTTCTGGATGGTGGTGTAACGAGCGCGGCCCCGCGGCTTGATGATGATCTCGACCACGGCGGAGTGCAGCGAGTCGCCCGAGTAGATGGGGGCCGAGCAACCCTCGACGTAATGCACCCACGAGTCCTCGTCGACGATGATCAATGTCCGCTCGAACTGGCCCATGTTCTCTTGGTTGATACGGAAGTAGGCCTGGAGCGGGATCTCGACCTCGGTGCCCGGCGGAACGTAGATGAACGACCCTCCGGACCACACCGCGGAGTTCAACGCCGAGAACTTGTTGTCGGCCGGCGGGATGATCGTGCCGAAGTACTGCTTGACGATGTCCTCGTGCTCACGGAGCGCGGTGTCCATGTCGCAGAAGATGATCCCGCGGTCCTCGAGCTCTTTCTTGGTCTTGTGGTACACGGACTCGGAGTCGTACTGGGCGCTGACTCCACCCAGGTACTTCTTCTCGGCTTCGGGGATACCCAGCTTGTCCCACGTCGCCTTGATGTCCTCGGGCATGTCCTCCCACGAGGTCACCTGGTCCATGGGCTTGATGTAGTAGTAGATGTCGTCGAAGTCGATGCCGGAGAGATCGGCGCCCCAGGTCGGCATCGGCTTGCGATAGAAGATGTCGAGGCTCTTGTGGCGGAACTTGCGCATCCAGTCGGGCTCGCCCTTGCGGTCGCTCATCATGTCCAGGACCTGGTGCGAAACGCCCTTCGTTGGAGCCTCGTCGTATGAGGTGGCGTCATGCCAGCCGTACTTGTAGTCGCCCTTTAGGGCGCGGACCTGCTCGTTCTCCTGCTGGACCTTCAGGTCTTCGGCTTCGGTGGCCACGTGGGAACCTTCCTGTAGCGGTGTTCGCGGTCTTCAAAGCCTACAACGCCAGGTTAGGCCGCCCTAATCCCGATCTGCCCAGCTCAGAGGGCTTTTTCTCAGGGTTTGCGAGGTTTTCCGTGAGGCGCCTTGTAC
>JBKJYP010000066.1:0-2844 GCA_046715695.1 Actinomycetota bacterium
AAGAAGACAACGGCGAAGAAGAGCACCGCTCGTAAGAGCGCGGCGAAGCGGACCACTGCCAAGAAGACGCCGGCCAGGAAGACAACGGCGAAGAAGACCACCGCCAAGAAGTCGACTTCCCGTCGGAGCTAGGACCTTTCAACCGTGAAACTGCGTCGTTCCCGCGTCTACCTGTCTATCTCGCTCGTCATCGCGCTCGGTGGCGCGGTCCTGATGAACGTGATGGGCATCTCTCCGCAACTAGGGCTTGACCTCGAAGGTGGTATCAGCGTCACGCTTACGGCGATCTCCGAGGAAGAGATCCAACCGGCGGTTCTCGAGAAGACGGTCGAGATCATCCGACAACGACTCGATGCGCTCGGTGGTTTCGAGCCGGAGGTCAGCGCGGGGGGGACCGAGAACATCTTCATCCAGCTCCCCGGCGTCGAGGACGAGGAGCAAGCGCTCGATCTCATCGGGACGACGGCGCAGCTGACGTTCCGCCAGGTGGAAGAGATCATCCCCACCTCCCCGGATGCCGAGCCGGTCGCTACACCCGAGGCTTCTCCGAAAGCCGATGAGAGTCCTAAGAAGCGGATGCCGACCCTTGCCGCTCAGAGGGACCCCAAGGGAGACGGGAAGAAAGGCGACAAGAAGAACGAGCCCTCACCCGAGCCTTCGCCCTCGCCTTCCGCACCTCCTCCCGGCGTCCCCGAGATCACCGAAGAGGTGGATTCCTCGGTCAACGACGAAGAGGTCATCTATCCGGATGCCGACGATCCCACCATCCTCTACAGGCTGAAACCCGCGGTGCTCACAGGTGAGGTTGTGACCAGGGCCGAAGCCGTCACGGATCCGCAGACGGGCGCGTGGTCGGTCTCGATCGACATGGACGACGAGGGCGCAAAGGCCTGGGCGCAGTTCACCGGCGAGCTCGCCTGCCTGCGGGACGAAGGCGAACAGGTCAAGTCCCAGGTCGCCATCGTCCTTGACGGGATCGTCGAGTCGGCTGCGGGCATGAAGGCCCCCGGAGCCGGAGGTGACGGAGGCGTTACGTGTCCTCAAGGGATAACGGGCGGTCAGACTCAGATCGACAGTGACAACCAGAGGAGTGCGAAGGACCTCGCGCTCGTCCTCAAGACCGGCGCTCTGCCCATCACTCTGGAGCGATCCGAAGTACAGAAGATCTCACCAACGCTGGGACGGGACTCGCTCAATGCCGGTCTGCTGGCCGGTGCCTTAGGCCTCGTGCTCGTGATGATCTACATGGTTCTGTACTACAAAGCCTTGGGATTCGTCGTATGGGCCGGGCTCGTCGTGTTCAGCTCGGCGCTGTACACCGTCACCTGCCTGCTGAGTGAGTACGGCGGCTTCACTCTGAGTCTCGCCGGTATCGCCGGCATCATCGTTTCTGTCGGTATCACCGCTGACTCGTACATCGTCGCCTTCGAGCGATTGAAAGACGAGGTCAGAGCGGGCAAGAGTCTTCGTGCAGCGGTCGATCGCGGGATGTCCCGCGCCTTCAAGACGATCTTGGTGGCGGACTTCGTCACGGGATCCGCCGCAGTGATCCTGTTTTTGCTCGCGGTCGGATCCGTCAAGGGCTTCGCTCTGACGCTGGGCCTCGCGACGATGATCGACGTTCTCGTTGCCTACTTCTTCACCCGCCCTGCGGTCGTCCTTCTCGCACGGAACAAGAAGGTCGCTGAGGGACGCTTGTTCGGGCTACGCCGCGCTCTAGGTCTCCCAGCCGCATGAAGGGGATCCTGGGCCGTCTCTACCGCGGCGAGGCGAAGATCGACTTCATCGGCAAGCGCCGGCTCTGGTTCTCGATCTCGGGGCTCGTCATCCTGGTCAGCTTGCTCGCGCTGCCGTTACGCCCTGCGCCTTCCTCGTGCTCGCCGCCCATGCCCTCGTTCTTCAAGGGCTTGAACTGCGGGATCGAGTTCAAGGGCGGGGTCGCCATCGAAGCCCCGATCTCAGAAGACAGCGAGCTCGCCGAGCTCGACGAGATCGAGATCGTGCAGAGGGTCTCCGAGGAAGTGGCCGAGGTCGGTGCGACGGAGCCTCAGGTCCAGGTCGCAGAGGTCGGCGGTCGCAGGAGCGTCATCGTCCAGACGACCGAGCTCGGCGATCCAGAAGCGCAGAGAGAGTTCCAACAAGTGGTTCGAGATCTCACCGGAGCCACCGTCGAAGAAGCGTCGCCCCAGAGTGTCGGCCGGAAGTGGGGAGGCGAGATCACACGCAAGGCGCTCAAGGCTTTGATCGTGTTCCTGGTCGTGATCCTGACCTTCATCTCGTGGAGGTTCGAGTGGAAGATGGCCGCTTCCGCCATCCTCGCCCTCGTGCACGACTTGACGATCACCGCGGGGGTCTATGCGATCGTCGGCTTCGAGGTCACCCCGTCGACCGTCATCGCGATCCTGACGATCCTCGGCTACTCGCTCTATGACACCGTGGTCGTCTTCGACAAGGTCGAGGAGGACACCGTTGCGCTTGCAGGGACGGGACGCATGACGTATCAGGATGCTGCGAACCTGGCGGCCAACGAGGTCTTCATGCGATCACTCAACACTTCGCTTGCGACCGTGCTGCCGGTGGGGGCCCTGCTGTTCGTGGGTGCCGGCCTTCTCGGTGCCACGACTATGAAAGACCTCTCCCTTGCGCTCCTCGTCGGGCTGCTCGTCGGGGCCTATTCGTCGATCTTCCTCGCCGTTCCGTTCCTCTCGATGCTGAAGGAGAGGGAGCCGCGGTTCGTAGCCGTCCGCGAGAAACTCGCTCGAGGTGATGCGAAGCGTGCGGCACCGCAAGCTGCTGTGGCTACGGCCGGGGTAACTGCCGGTTCCGCCGAACCGGCACCGACTG
>JBKJYP010000067.1:0-9403 GCA_046715695.1 Actinomycetota bacterium
CCTCACCGGTAATGGCTCCGATGACCAGAACCTGCCCTCGTATTTCTATTTCGACCACTCCTACGCCGCCTTCCCCACCGACCCTGAGGTGGTGTCCGGCTGGTGCGATCACGGGGGCCGGTTCGCCGCGATGGTGTCGACGGGCCCTATCCTTGCCGTTCAGTTCCATCCAGAGAAGAGCGGGCGGGAGGGCATCGAGCTGTTGACCACATGGGCCAAAACCTTATGAAGGGTGCCAGTTTCACCGTCTTCCCCGCGGTCGACATCGTCGACGGCCGGTGCGTGCGCTTGCTGCAAGGTCGATTCGGAACGGAGACGACATATAGCGATGACCCGGTGAAGGTGGCGACCGGGATGTGCCAGGCGGGCGCTCGTTGGCTGCACATCGTCGACCTCGACGGCGCGCGCACCGGTGATCCTGTCAACCGTGAACTCGTGTTGGAGGTCATCAGGAAAGCCGCTTGTCCTGTCCAGGCCGGCGGCGGCCTTCGCACACTCGAAGACGTCGAAGAGATCCTGGCGGCCGGTGCCTCGCGCGCTGTCCTGGGGACCGTAGCCCTCGAGGACACGGACGAGATGATCCGAGCCTGCGCTCGGTACGGGGAAAGGATCGCCGTCTCCCTTGACGCGAGGGAGGGTGAGCTTGCCTCTCACGGGTGGACGGTCGGTACCGGTATCCCTCTGCTGGACGCCGTCCGTGCGTTCGAGGAGGCCGGGGTCTCGCTGTTCATCTATACGGATGTAGGGAGAGACGGCACCATGGCCGGTCCGAATCTCCAAGGGATCGCGACCCTGGCCGAGGCGACCCACAGACCGGTGATCGCGTCGGGCGGTATCGGTTCGCTCGACGAGCTTCGAGGGGTCGCACGGCTGCGCCCGATGGGTGTCACCGGGGCGATCGTCGGCCGAGCCCTCTACGAGCACAAGTTCGGCGTAGGTGAGGCGAACTTCGTCGCCGATGAAGCGGCCGCCGGCCGGTCAGAGCCCCCTCTTGTCGAGGGCGCGACCGTCTAGAAGCGGGCCTAGAAGCGGGCCTAGAACCGGGGCCTAGAAGGTCGGAGCGTCGGGGCAGTTGTCCGAGGTGCTCGAGCCGGGGCGATCACTGTCCCATGTAGCGATCGTCCACTCATTCGCCGCATCCAGATCGGAATGGGTGGCGCGGAGGCAGTAGCCGAGGGTGTTGCCTACGACATCGATCACGACGTCGGGGGCTCCGCGATATCCCTGGGCTCGCAGGAACGTTGATGTGATCCCGCTGTAGTCCCCGCGCTGTTCCAGGGCATAGCCCTCAGCTGATGTGGCGGCATCCTTCAGTCCTTGCAGACTCTGCGCGACCAGTGCCTTGTTGCGTTGCTTGACGTAGGCGGGGACGGCGACGGCAGAGAGGATCGCGATGATGAGGACGACCACGAGAAGCTCGATCATGGAGAAGCCGGGGTCACCCCGCCGATATGCCATAGTCATCCGCCCCCCCCCTGCTCGAGGTCGCCGCTCGAGCGCGCCCACTCGTTGGCCTCGGGCGATGATACGGCCTGCTGGTCCCGGTTAGCGTGACCAGATGTTGGCTAAGAGAGTCATCCCTTGCTTGGATGTCGATGCGGGTCGGGTCGTCAAGGGGGTCCGGTTCGAGGGCCTCCGGGACGCGGGCGATCCGGTCGAACTGGCTCAGCGCTACGACATCGAAGGCGCCGACGAGATCGTCTTCCTCGATATAACGGCCTCGCACGAGGGGCGCGATCACATGATCGAGGTGGCCGCGCGAACCGCCGACAGCCTGTTCATCCCCTTCACGGTAGGCGGAGGGGTGCGCACGAGTGATGACGTGCGCCGTCTGCTCCTGGCCGGGGCCGACAAGGTCGCCGTCAACACTGCCGCCGTGGCCGATCCGGGGCTCATCGAAGAGGCTGCGGGAGAGTTCGGCTCACAGGCCATCGTGGTGGCGATCGATGCGCGGTCCTCGGCCGGTGGATGGGAGGTCTACGTCCGAGGGGGCCGCGATGCGACCGGTATCGACGCGGTCGCCTGGGCTACCGAGGCTTGTCGCATGGGGGCCGGCGAGATCCTCCTCACCTCTATGGACCGGGACGGGACGACAGACGGTTACGACATAGAGCTGACGCGAGCGATCTCCGACGCGGTGGGTGTTCCAGTGATCGCGTCCGGCGGTGCGGGCACACCAGAGCATCTCGCCGACGCGGTGGACCCGGCCGTGGGCGACGCAGAAGCGGCGCTCGCCGCATCGGTCTTCCATTTCCAGACCTTCACGGTGTCGGACGCGAAGGCTGCGATGGTGGCGAGAGGACTTCCCGTTAGGATCGCCTCCCCGTGACTACATACCTTCTCTATGACGACGCGATCAGAAGTGCCGAGGTGCGTCATGAGATCGCCGAACCGATCATGGACGCGGTGATCTTCGTCGAGCACAACGACCGGCGCTACTTGGTCGCGAGCGTCTTAGAGGAGCGCACGATGTCGGCGCGCGATGACGTCATCGACGAGTTCTGGAACGACCACATTCTCGGTTGGGACGAGCTGGTGAATGACCGCTCGGTTCCGATCGACTCGATCGGCCCCGAGCTCGTTCTTCGGGCCTTGGCCAAGCTGGGCGCTCAAGAGGTGATCGTTCCGGCCACGTTCCAGCTCCACACAGCCGACCATCTGCGCGCGAACGGGATCAAGGTCACGGTCGACGCCGAAACATGGGCGCTGCGCCGTCGCCGGAAGGCCCCATGGGAGATCGAAGGGATCGAACGCGCCCAGCGGGCCGTCGACACCGCCATGCTCACGGCCGCTCGGATGCTGCGAGAGGCCGAGCCGACGGCGACGGGGGAACTGCGGTTCGACGGCGAGATCCTTTCCGCTGAGCTCATCAGGGATGCGATGTGCATCCAGCTGCGTGACCAAGGGGTCGAGACCGACGAGATCATCATCCAGTCGGGAGATGCCTGCCTCGACGGCCATGAGATCGGTAGCGGTCCTATCCTGCCCAACCAGTCATGCATCATCGACTGCTACCCGCGGGAGCGCCGATCGGGAGCTTTCACGGACATGACCCGGACCTTCGTTCCCGGCACGCCTTCACCCGAGCTCGTGAAGCTGCATGCCGATTGCCTCGAGGCTCTTCACCTCGCGTACGAAACGATCAAGCCGGGGGCCGATGATGCGTTCGACAAGGTTGCGACCTTCTTCGAATCCAAGGGCTACCCGACGACCCGCTCGCACACCGGCAACGGTCCACTGAAGGAGGGGTTCTTCCATTCCCTCGGTCACGGTGTCGGACTCGAGGTCCACGAGCGTCCGTTCATGGGACGGCGGTCCGAACCCTTCGTGGAAGGTGACGTGGTGGCCGTCGAGCCGGGTTTGTACTTCGCCGGGATCGGCGGTGTCCGGTTAGAGGACACCGTGGTCGTCACCGCTTCGGGTGTCGAGCACCTGACCGATCCGCTCCCTTACGACCTATCTCTCTAGTCAGATCGCGAGGGATCGCTTGATAGACGAGCTCACCTTCGACGAAAGAGGTCTTCTCCCCGCGGTCGTCCAGGACCACGAGTCGGGTCAGGTACTGATGCTTGCCTGGGTCGATGCAGAGGCGATCCGGCGGACACTCGATACCAAGACGACCTGGTTCTGGAGCCGCTCCCGCCAGGAGTACTGGAACAAGGGTGCGACCTCGGGCAACACCCAGAAGGTCATCGAGGTGCGCTATGACTGCGACGGCGATGCTTTGCTGATGCTGGTCGAGCCGGCAGGACCCGCTTGTCACACGGGTGAGATCACTTGCTTCTACAGGTCGCTCGGCGCCTGAATCCTTCGAGCGTGGCCCGGGCACAGCTGGGGGCGGAGCAGTTCGCCCAGCTCATCGAAGATTTCGACGTGGTGCCCGTCTGGAAGCGCGCGGGCATCGATCTCCTGACTCCCGTCGCGGCGTTCCAGCGACTCTCTGCGGTGTGGCCCGGTGCCGCTTTCCTCCTGGAGAGCGTCGAGGGCGGTGAGCGCTGGGGTCGCTACTCGTTCTTGGGTGTCGACCCGGTTGCCATCCTTTATGCGCGCGGCGGAGAACTATCTATCTCGGGAGACGCCCCCCTCGAGCCGGCCGTGCAAGAAGCTCCTCTGGCCTATGTCCGGCGCTTGCTGTCGACCTGGAGATCCCCGGAGATCGAGAACCTTCCACCGTTCCACGGGGGCATAGTCGGGTACCTCGGCTACGACTGCGTCCGCGAGCTGGAGCGGCTCCCGGATGCACCGCCCGATGATCTGGGGCTCCCGGACATCGCGCTGATGCTGGCAAGGTCCGTGGTTGTCTTCGATCATTTCCAGCAGACGGCTTTCGTCGTGTGCAACGTGTGGCGCGAGAGGTCGACGGAACCCGATCGTGGCTACGCCTCAGCCCTCTCACGCTGCGATGATGTGATCGAGGCGCTGTCTGTCCCTACCGGGGGTCCGGGTTTCGTGATCGAGTCATCCGATCTCGTCGAGGGGGCGACGGATGTTTCGGATGAGGAGTTCGCTTCGTGGGTCGAGTCGGCGAAAGAGAACGTCTTCGCGGGCGACGTCTTCCAGGTGGTGCCTTCTCGGAGGTTCTCGCTTCCTGCCCCCGCATCGATCCTCAACGCGTACCGGGCATTGAGGATCCTCAATCCCAGTCCATACATGTACCTGCTGCGTTTCCCAGGCTCCGGTGACCTACCGGGGTTGGATATCGCGGGATCCTCACCCGAACCTCTCGTGCGCGTTACGGGAGACAGCATCGTCACCCGGCCCATCGCGGGCACGCGTCCTCGCGGGGCAACCCCGGAAGAAGATGAGGCGATCGGAGCGGAGCTCCTCTCGGATGAGAAGGAGTGTGCAGAGCACATCATGCTTGTCGACCTCGCTCGTAACGACGTGGGCAAGGTCGCGGAGTATGGCTCCGTAGCGGTCGAGGAGCTGATGGTCGTCGAACGCTATTCCCATGTGATGCACATAGTTTCGAGCGTCGCGGGGCGGTTGCGCCCAGAGCTGGCTGCATTCGATGCGTTACTCGCATGTTTCCCCGCTGGGACGGTTTCCGGCGCGCCCAAGATCAGAGCCATGGAGTTGATCGATCAGCTGGAGAGAACCCGCAGGGGTCCTTATGCGGGGGTCGTCGGTTACTTCGATCTATCCGGCAACCTCGACACCTGTATCACCATCCGCACGATCGTCGCGACCGGGGGGACGGCCTATATCCAAGCCGGTGCCGGTGTCGTGGCGGACTCGGTCCCCGCCGACGAAGCCCGAGAGACGCGCCACAAGGCACAAGCCCTTCTCCAGGCGGTGGCGGCCGCGAGAGCGATGGAAGAGGGGCCTAGGGACTGATGGAGCGTTTAGCGCGAGTAAGGCTCGAGCTTCTCCGCATCGGAGCCGGCGGCGGTCAGGCTCACTGACGAGGTCGTGATCCTGTCGATGAGGTCGGCGGGAGCGAAACGCTCCTTGTCGAGTAGCCCATCCTTGAAGGCGATGCCCGAGAAGATATCCACGGTTCTATCGCCGACGACCTCGGTGACCTTGCCCAGCTTCTCGCCATCAGAAGAGATGACGTCGGTGCCCGGCTCGAGAGCCCCCCAGGCGATCGCGTGCTCCCCTTTATCTTCGCTCACGGCCCGATACTAAGACGGTGAGAGCTCACATCCGGACCGGCGTCATGTCGGTCGTTCTGCTTGCCGCCTGCAGCACGGTCCCCACACCCTCTCGGGTCGAGCCGCCTGCCGGGCCCCCATCCGTGCAGCTCGATGTCGTGGATCAGCATGCGCGGCAGTTCTATCAGGACGTTCCTGTTCGACGTCCGGGCTCCCAAGAGGAGTTGGCCGCAGCGACCTATCTGCTGGGACACCTCGAGCAAGCCGGCTACGCCGTCAGGCTCGAGGGCGTGCCGGTGGCCGATCTGGTCCGATCGACAAACGTACTGACCGTCCCTCCGGAGGATGACGCGCCCGCGGTGTTGGTCTGCGCCGTCTACGACACGGGCCCCAGCGGCACGGATGACTTCGCGCTCGGGATCTTCCTCGAGATCGCTCGGGCTGCCGCGGTATCGGGCGATGGGTCGCCGCGGGCGCGGTTCGCGGCCCTCGGTGCCGAGCATGCGGACGAGTCGGGCGGACACTTGGGATCGAGGCGTCTGGCCCAGGTCTTCACCGAGCAAGGCAACGAGATGTCTCTGTCCATCCTCATAGCGGGAGGTGGCCCGGATCTGTTGATCGGGGGGAGCTACGCCGACCATGTCGGCGGCCTCGCCGACCGTCGGGGCTACCGGTACGAGGCGTTCTCCGATGCCCGGTTCATGCTCGAGACGGCCGAGATACTCGGTCACATCAGCCGGCATCATCTCGTCATCGCAGGACCTCCCGAGCAGGCGGGGGCGCTGGTCTTGGAACTCATCTCCGAGCACGCTGGATAGGGTCTCTCGCATGTCGCTCTTAGAAACGATCGTGGACTCGACGCGCTCCCGGATCGAACAGAGCCGGGAGCAGGTACCGGACTCTCGGCTCCGGGCGCTGAGTGAAGGGCTGGCGCCGGTCCGTTCGCTCTCCGGCGCTCTCTCGGGCCCGGGGGTCTCGCTGATCGCAGAGATCAAGCGTGCCTCGCCCTCGGCGGGGGACATCGGTGCCGAGATGGACGCATCTGCCACTGCTCATCGCCTGGCCGCGGCCGGGGCGGACGCACTTTCGGTTCTCACCGAGCCCGAACATTTCAAAGGATCGCTAGACGACCTCAAGGACGCTTCCGCTGCGGGCCTCCCCGTCCTCAGGAAGGACTTCATCCTCGACGAGTATCAGGTTCTCGAAGCCCGGGCCAACGGTGCCGATGCCGTTCTGCTGATCGTGAGATGCCTCGGCGACAGGACCGGCGATCTCTTGACGGCGGCGAGGGAGGCCGGCCTCGAAGCGCTCGTCGAGGTTTTCGACGAGAGGGACATGGATGTGGCACTCGGCACCGACGCGGCCATGATCGGTATCAACAGCAGAGACCTCGAGACATTCGAGGTGGACCTGTCACGTTTCGAGCTGCGATCCCTGATCCCCAGCGACCGGATCGCCGTGGCGCTGTCGGGGATCTCGTCACGCGACGACATGGTGCGCGTGGAAGCGATCGGGATGGATGCGGTGCTCGTGGGAGAGGGTCTGATGCGCTCACCTGATCCCGGCGCCAAGGTGGCCGAGTTGATGGGCACATCGTGACCGACGGGTGGTTCGGGGATTTCGGAGGAACGTTCGTGCCGGAGGCACTGATGCCGGCTCTAGCCGAGCTCGAGGCGATGTGGGACGAGGTGCGAGGGGACCGTGGCTTCCAGGCAGAGCTCCAGACATTGTTGCGCGATGTCGCGGGCCGGCCCACACCCCTGTACCGAGCGGAGCGGTTGTCCGACGAGCTTGGTCTGTCGGTGTGGCTGAAGCGAGAAGACCTCGCGCATACGGGTGCGCACAAGATCAACAACACGCTCGGGCAGCTCCTCCTGACGGCGCGCATGGGCAAGAGACGCGTCATCGCGGAGACCGGCGCGGGACAACACGGTGTGGCTACGGCGACCGCCGCTGCGTACTTCGGCCTGCCGTGCACGGTCTTCATGGGGGCCGTGGATGTCGAGCGTCAAAGCTTGAACGTTGCTCGGATGCAGATGCTCGGAGCCGAGGTAGTGCCGGTCTCGTCGGGGTCGGCCACGCTCAAGGATGCGATCAATGAGGCCCTGCGCGATTGGGTCACGAACGTCGAGACGACTCATTACGTGATCGGCTCTGTGGTGGGGCCGCATCCGTATCCGGAGATCGTTGCGTCACTCCAGTCGGTGATCGGAGATGAAGCGCGCTCGCAGTTCGAAGGTTCGGCCGGGCGTCTCCCCGACAAGGTCGTCGCCTGCGTTGGAGGAGGGTCGAACGCGATCGGACTCTTCCGGGCCTTCTACCGCGACGAAGACGTCGAGTTGATCGGTGTCGAAGCGGGTGGCGCGGGGGCCGGTGGCGCGCACGGAGCCTCTATCGGTCGTGGTTCTCCCGGCATCCTCCACGGCTCGCGATCGATGTTGCTACAGGACGACCAAGGTCTGATCGTCGAAGCTCATTCGATCTCTGCCGGTCTCGACTACCCCTCGGTGGGGCCGGAGCATGCTTGGCTCTCGGCTTCGGGGCGGGCTAAGTACGTATCCATCACCGACGAGGAAGCTCTGGAAGCCTTCAAGCTTCTCGCCCGCACCGAAGGGATAGTGCCCGCCCTCGAGCCGTCGCATGCTCTTGCTTACGTCGCAGGCCTGCGCGGTTCGGCAGAACATGTGCTGGTTGGTCTCTCGGGTCGCGGTGACAAGGATGTGGCAACCGTCGCGGAAACACTTTGACGGCTCTGGGAGATCGGCTGTCGGCGCTGAAAGGATCGGGTGCGAAGGCACTTGTCCCATATGTGATGGCAGGTTTCCCCGATAGATCGCTAACGGTCGAGCTCGTAGCTGGTCTCATGGACGTCGCGGATGTCGTCGAGGTCGGTTTGCCCTACTCGGACCCATTGATGGATGGACCCGTGATCGAGAGCGCGGCCCAGGCCGCGATCAAAGGGGGCACCGGGCCCCTTGACGCGCTGGAGCTCCCGTTCGGGTTCGGAGCGACCCTGGTCGCGATGACGTACTACAACCCGATACATCGCACGGGGGAACCGGAGTTCTGCGACCGCCTCGTCAAAGGTGGGTTCCAAGGCTTGATAGTCCCAGACATCCCCGCCGAAGCCTCGGGCCCTTTGAGGGCCGAGGTCGCCGCTCGGGATATCGCGTGGATCCCATTGATCGCTCCCACCTCGCCTCCGGCGCGCGTCGAGCAAGCGGTGGCCGGCGCCACAGGTTTCGTGTACGCGGTCTCTACTCTCGGTGTCACCGGTTTGCGTCAGGATCTCTCATCACGCGCGGCCGAGGTCGTTGGGAGATGTCGCGACGCGACGGATGTTCCCGTGTACGTAGGGATCGGGATATCAACACCGGAACAAGCGCGATCCGCGTGCGTCTTCGCCGACGGCGTCGTTGTGGGAAGCGCTCTTGTGAAGATCCTCGCGGAGAAAGGGACGAAAGACGCGATCGCGTTCATCGGAGACATCCGCCGTTCTCTGACTACTTAGTTAAGAAGGCGTCAGCGTCGCCGAGGAGAACTACACGGTTGTCGATGCTCGGGTTGTTTGCAGACAATCCGGGTATATCGACAGGTGTTGTGCCACAGTTGTTGCACGTTCGGCGATGCCTGGGATACCTGGGAGGAACGACGGATGAAGCAGATACGGATCCAGAAAGGCCGGAAGCCGCGTCTATAGATCCATCGTCCTCTGGGGTTGCGGTGATCACCGGAGCCTCAGGCGGCATCGGAGCTGCAACCGCGCGACTCCTCGCCCGTTCAGGTTGGCGAGTCATCTTGGGGGC
>JBKJYP010000068.1:0-7330 GCA_046715695.1 Actinomycetota bacterium
CTCCCCCTACGACCATGATCAGAGCGAGGCCCAGCGTGACCACCGGGATGCGTGCCAGCGGCGCGTCGTCCTCCTCCATCGGCAGGCCGAGGGCTCCGGGGATCAGCTTCCAGGCGTCGGGAGGGAGATCCTCACTGCCCGGATAACGACGCTTGAACTCTTCGGCCACCCGGGCAGACTCGGCCCGGCCGATCACTTCGAGGGCTTCCTGCGGAAGCTCCTCGCGTACGGGCAAGTCCATCTTGGGCGATCCTTCGAACTCCGACCGGTCGAACCAGACGAACTGGCAAGCCTTGCAAACGTCTAGGTCGAAGGGGATCGTGCTCATGTCCGTCGTGATCTCGACCATCGACCGCTCGCAGACGGCGCACGGCCTTCCGCCCTTCCTCCCATGCTCCAGGGCTCCCGCCCAAGCCGCGTTCACGTACGAGCGGGGCAACAGACGGCGCAACAGCGATACGCCCACCGCGCGGCCCCCGCACGCCGGGCAGACCCACACGACCCCGCGGGCTGTTTGGGTGCGACTCAGATGTGAAGAGCACTCTGGGCAGGTGAACACCGCCCTCGAGGTTCGCACAGGAAGCTCGAAACATCAGGTTGAGCTAGGCAGACCTCTCGGCCTTGACGCCACAGTCCTGCGGCTCGAGGCTCCTGAGCAAGGAGACGATGTCGCGGAACCTGTCCTTCGTCAGATAAGCATCGGCCCAGTCGGGCTGTTCGTTCACGAAGGCCGAGAAGGCGATGATGCAAGCGCCGGTGTGCATCCCGCGCAACACCCGGGCCGCCTCCTCACCATTCATGCGCGGCATCGAGTAATCGAGGATGACGTAATCGGGGTGATGCTTCAGAGCGAGGGAAAGAGCTTCGACCCCATCCTCTGCCTCAGCCACGATCTCGAAATCCTCTTCGACCTCGAGTGTGATGCGGAGCAGATCTCGCACCGATTCTTCGTCATCGACGATCATCACCTTGCGCGGTTCGTTCATGAGGTCATCCGCTCCGCACCGAGGTTTCGTTCGTCCACTGTCTGGGCAAAATACCTTGCTTTGCTCGAAGGGCCCCCTACCAGCCCCGGTCTTTCCACTCTTGGAGATGCGGCTTCTCGGCCCCGATGGTCGTGTCCTCACCGTGACCGGGGTACACGGCTACGTCGTCCGGGAGCGTGAAGAGCTTCGCTTCGATGGCTTCGATGATCTCGGCGAAGCGCTCGGCGTCCTCCCAAGTGTTGCCCGGGCCCCCGGGGAACAGCGTGTCTCCCGATATGAGGTGACGTCCGGCCAACAAGCAGATGCCTCCAGGGGTGTGGCCGGGAGTGTGGAGCACAGTGGCGCTTCGCTCGCCGAAGTCGAGCTTGTCCCCATCCGCCAGCTCACGATCTACGGGCACCGGGTAATCCTCACCGGGATGAGCCCAGACCTCGGCACCGGTCCGCTCCTTCAGCTCGGCGAGCGCCTGAACGTGGTCGAAGTGACCGTGGGTCTGGACGATCGCGATGACGCGGGCGCCCTCGATCTCACTCAGTATCCGGTCCGCTTCGAAGCACCCATCCACGAGCAGCGCCTCATGTGTGACGGGGCACTCGAGGAGGTAAGTGTTGTTCTCCATCTCCCCCACCCGGATCTTGCGAACGATCAGGTCCTCGCCTTCGTGGTGGTGACTCATCCGGCTGCCCCTTTCACCACTGCCGCTGTGCCGTCCGCAAAGAGCTCCTCTCCCTCTTTGACGTCGTGCCGCACGAGAGCCAGAGCCGCATGCTCCGAGGAGGTCGTGATCTTCCCCACCGCGGCTCCCTCGCGGAGCAACTCGGTGCCCGGAGGCAGATCCCTCGCGGTCTCGAGTCGCACGAGCCGGCGATTCACCTTCCCTCGGAAGTGGATCTTCGCCATCGCTTCTTGGCCGAGGTAGCAGCCCTTGTCGTAGTGCACCGCGCTCGAGTCCACACCGGCTTCTTGCGGAAACGTCTTCGGGTCCATCTCCCGGCCCCACCGCGCCATCCCGTGCTCTACGCGCAGCTCCTCGAGGTCCTCCTCGGCGGCCGCACGCAGCCCGATGGCCGCCAGAGCGCTCGATGCGGCCGGGATCTCATCGTGAGGCAGCCACCCATACCCGGCGGGCACGCCCAGAGAGAGGGTCGGATGCCGCACCGCTTCGGGTGCGGCGCCCTCGAGCAGCTCGTCCCATCGAGCGTCGACCACGAGAATGAGTCCGTAGGTTGAGCTCAGATCCTCGATCTCGACCCGCGTCGCGAAGACGTAGCGGGCGATCGTCTCCGGCAGGCTCGATACGAGCTCCGGCTCGAAGTGCGCAAGAACCGCGTCTTTTGTCATGACGGTCTCGAGGTAGCCCTGCATCCTCCCGTGCGCCGTGATCATGGCCGCGTCGCGAGCGTCTCCCGGGCGCATGTCCTCGAAGCTCTGGGTCAGGATCTGGTGGAGGAACCAGGCGCGCTGGGGGCCGGTGAAACGGAGCTTCCCCCGCTCGGATCGATCGGCGTACATCGTGAGCATCCGTTCATCTTGCACCCGGAAGGGGGCCGGGTAGGACCCCGGGGATACGGGGCGAATCTCAGGGGATGCCTGCTGGAAGATCTCTAGCTGCCGTCGCGCTCGGCCTGGCTCTGCTATCGGGCGTGGGCTCTGCGAGCCTCGGCCCGACCTCCCCCATCCTTCTCGCCGCCGAGCCCGTTGACGGCGCCAAGCTGGCGAGCCCGCCGGCGAAGATCGTTCTCATGTTCTCGCAGCCTCTCGACGGGGCCTACAGCCGGATGCAGGTCTTGGACCCATGCGGGAACCGGGTCGACACCGGGGAGGCCGTGGTTACCGCCGGCTTGTGGCTCGAGGCTCCGATCAAAGCCAAGGTCGCCGGCCGCTACAAGGTCCTCTACACCGCGAACGCAGAGCCCAAAGGTGCCACCGGCGAGACGACAGGCAAGCTCTTCTTCAACGTCCGCAAGGGCAAAGACTGCTAGCTGCGGTCACAGGTTGAAGACATGAGAGCCCCGTCGCGGGGCCTGGCAACCGCTTGCCTCTTCTTCGTTGTTTGCTCACTCATGCTGCCGCCGGGTTCGATCGCCGGGGAGAACGGAGACGGCACGGACAAGCTACTCCTGGTCGGAAGTCAGGTGTCTCTCTTGTCGGGCGACGCTCTGCCGATGATCTGGGTGGCGCAGGCCGATGGATCCCGGCTCCGTCCCTGGATCCCCGGCGACTCCGCGTCCTGGTCGCCACGAGGGGACGCCATCGTGTTCTCGGCCCCCGGTCGGGGAGGTACGGAGGATGTGTTCATCCTGCCGATCACCGCTCGCTCCCCTATCAACATCACGAACTCCAGGCGAGCCGAGACGGATCCGGTCTGGTCGCCGGATGCCTCACGGATCGCGTTCTCCGTCGAGGGTGGAGGCATCGCTATGGTCGATGTGGATAGTCGGACCGTGAGCGAAGCGCGCGGCACAGAAGGCGGGGGTGATCCGAGTTGGTCCGAAGATGGACTATCGCTCGTCTTCGTGCGACCGGCCGGATCGTCCCGACAGCTCTTCTCAGTAGCGATCGACGGAAGTCAGATCGATCAGCTCACGAACGACACGATCGATCATGCCGCGCCGGCCTGGTCCTCGGATGGAACCCGCATCGCGTTCAGCGGCGCGACGGGGATCGGGCAGGCCGATCTCTATGTCTTCGACATATCCGAGCGCTCCACGACTCGCGTTACTGCGATTGAAGGCTCCGAGCTTGCTCCTGCCTGGACACAAGACGACACGCAGCTCTATTTCGTGCACGAAGAAAGCTCAGGGACCAGCGGGAACGTGCTGGACACGAACACCCTCGATATCAGCCGGCTCCCAACCGGGGGCACGGATGCAGTCGTCCCCCAACCCTGTCCTGAAACCTGTTCCACATTGAGCTTCGATTCGCCGCGCAACTCCGAGATGACGATCTCGGTCCGCAAGACGATGGAGCGCGCGGTGGTGCGGGGGAGGATCCGCGGGGCCGAGGACGCCGGCGGGGTTCTCGTTACGCTCGAGGAACTGGTCGACGGCAACCCGAAACAGGTCGACGGTGGTTGGATCGATCTCCGAGAAGGGCGCTTCGCTCGCCGTTTGAAACGACCCTTCTCGGGACGCTGCCGCGTCAGGGCGTTGTTCCCTGGAGGGATGGGCTTCTTACCGGCGCTCTCGGTTCGGCGTTTCGACTGCTACTACAGCCCTCCGGCATCGAAGCTGGGACATCTGCAACTCGTTCGAGGTAAGTCGCCTGTCTCCGGCCCCGGGCCCGTCCGCCGTTTCAAGGTCAAGGTAGAGCTCCGAACAGGGTTCGATCCGCAAGCGTTCTCAGACGAGGTGCAAGACATCCTCTACGACCCACGCGGGTGGGGAGGAGGTGGTCATCTCGGCTTCAAGAAGGTCGATTCCGGGCCCGCCGATCTCTCGATCATCCTGGCAACACCCGACACCGTCGACAGACTGTGCGCGCCGGCGCCGACGAGGGGGAGGTCTTCCTGCTTCAACGTCAAGCGCGCCGTCATCAACCTCGATAGGTGGGTGCTCGGCACACCCCCATACAAGAACCATCTCCGTCAGTACCGCCGCTACCTCATCAACCACGAGGTCGGCCACGGGCTGGGCCATGGACATCGAGGCTGCCCGACCGATGGATCACCGCCTCCGGTGATGATGCAGCAGACGGGTGGGCTTCAGGGTTGTGGGCGGGCTTGGTGGCCCCCGGGATGGGAGAAAGGTCTCACCCCAGGCGCCCGCACCCAAGGGTAAGCCACTTCGATCGTTAGCCCGCTTTGCTCCTCGTCTGGGTGGATGCGGCGAAGAAGCGGTTAAGCAAACGCGACGTTCTCTCTGGATGCTCGAGTTGCGGTACATGGCCCGAGTCCTTCCACACCTCTACCTTCGCTTCCGGAAGCGCCTTCGCAACGCGGCTCCCGAAGCGTGCGGTGATCAAGGGGTCGTGAGCGCCGTAGACGAAAAGTGAGGGAGTGTCCAGCGCTCGGAGGCGCGACCAGAATCCCGCCTCACCGTAGGGCTCCTCTAGATAGATGCGGCGAGCCGCAGCGAAGAACGCGTAACGCGCTCTGGGGCTCTTCCATGTGTCTAGGAAATCGTCGATAGCAGCCTCGAACCATTCGGGCTCGAGCCGCGACGCGTCCGCGAACATCGAGCGAAGACCTTCGATCAGGTTAGAACGTGGGAGTCGCAACGCGGCGACCCCCCACTCCGGGCGCGACAGTCGAGCAAGCAGTGCGAAGGGCCTCCTCGAGAACGCCGTGGAGGGACATAGACATGCGATCGCATCCACACGCTCGGGAGATGCCATCGCCATCTCCATCGCGACGCGGCCCCCCATCGAGTTGCCGGCGATGAGCGAAGAGTCGATCTCGAGCTCGTCCATGAGCTTGAACATGTGGTCGGAGAACCAATGAGCGTCGTAGCGGCCGTAGGGCTTGCTCGACGCACCGAAGCCGGGGAAATCGATCGCGAACACCTGATAGCGCTTGGCCAGCTCGGGCACGACCGGCAGCCACGACGAGTTCGTGCCACCGAGCCCGTGCAGAAGCAAGAGTGGAGGAGCCTCTTGCCTTCCCGCTACGAGCATCGATATCGAGGCTCCCCTCACCGCACCCTGCGCATCTCGTACTCGAGGCCCTTCCCCGCGGGGCGCTCGAAGAGCGGCTCGAAATAGAGGGACTTGGCGATGCTGCCTCGAACCGTCAGGCGCCTCTGGGCGAATGCCTCGATCCCTGAGAGGGCGCCTGCGTCGATCGATGCCCAGGTCAGGGGGTCGGTCGTGATCTCAACATCCGCATGCACGCCGTTTGCCTTCACGACGTCGCAGTGCGACCCCGAAACGACGATGTCCCTGTGGATGCGCCCGACATGGAGACGGAAACGCGCTCTAACCCCATGGGGGTTGCCCAAGAACCTCTCGGGCAGGTGCTCGATCAGTGGCGCGGCGCCACCGGTCCCCGGCATCAAAGACGACTATAAGGAGTCACTCATCAGAACAAGGAGATTTCCCACTAACAAAAACTGGAAACCCCATCGAGCCGAGTGTGTTTCTGGCGCTGCGAGGCGTAACCAAAAACACACTCGGCGAGGTAAGGCTAGAAGGAGGGAACCGCTACCACCAGGGCCACAAGGGCTAAGCACAGCCTTCTTTGTAGCGGACCTGCTCCTCGTAACCGGACCGGAACGACGTCACTTGACCGGCCTTGGTCTCGAAGATAAGGAGATGGCCTCCTGCCGCCTCGGGCGTGTACACGAGGTAGCTACCCCGGTCGTAAAGATAGGGGTGAGGCTCTTCAGTAACCGCCGCGCCGTAAAGCCTGAAGACATCGTCGTCCATTTTGCCGACGCCCACTCCCGCGACAGTCCTCACGCTCGATCGACCGAAAACGTCGATACGCACGACGACGCCGTCGCTCAACATCAGGCTCAGGTCGGGTGGCCCACCGATCACCTCGGCTATCTGGCAACCTTTGCCGAAGTCAGACGGGACCCGGATGCGGAGGCCGGCGGCGGCCTCAGCCTCCTTGACCGTCATGCCCATCGCGATCCCACCGATACCGTCGACCCGCAGAGGATCCGTCTCCGAGAGACCATTGGTTTCGCTCCCATCGCTCGGCGATGGCGAAGGAGATCCCGTGCCACCGGGGTTGGCGGGAGCCATAGGAACCTTTCCTTCTCTGCCTGTCAGTAGTCCGGTCGATACAGTTCCCACCACCGCCAGCACCGCCACACCGAAGCCCGTTACGAACATGGTGATGCGAAGGCGCCGGGTCCGGTGGGCTCGTGCCATCGTCTCGGGCCATGAGAGCGGATCGCCGGGCAGGTGTGCGTCCGCACGGCGGAAGAGAAGCTTCAGTTGTTCTTCTTGATTCATGAGGTCAACCCTTTCCTGCCGGCGGGGCAAGCAGAGGTCGCAGCTTCTTCAATGCTCGGTGGATGTCGGATTTCACGGTCCCGAGCGACCGGTCGAGGACCCAACCGATCTCGGCCTCCGGCATGTCCTCGTAGTAGCGCAGGACGATCGTTGCTCGTTGCACGGGAGAGAGTCGACTTAGCGCGTGGCTGATGGCCAACCAGTCGTCGACCCGATCCGAACTCGACGGCACCACCTGATCGCTGGATCGTTGCTTCGCGAGGAACCGCTTCGCTACCACGCTGCGGCGATGCGATCCGCGTACAAGATTGACAAGCGCTTTCCTCGCGTAGGGCGCGGGGTCGGAGTTCCGGATCCGCCCCCAGTGAACGTAGGTCCGGACCAAAGCCTCCTGGGCCAGCTCGGCGCCCGCCTCCGCATCTCCCGTAAGAAAGACCGCGAAC
>JBKJYP010000069.1:0-2977 GCA_046715695.1 Actinomycetota bacterium
TCCTTCGTGACCTGCACCAGGATGGGTTGACCCGACTTGAGCACGGTCTCGATCCTGGGGACCTCGTCACCTTCATCGCCGGCGATACCGACCTCGCTCGCATAGAGGACCCCGTTACGCATCTCGCCGATGTCGACGAACGACGCCTCCATACCCGGTAAGACGTTCTGGACCTTGCCGAGATAGACGTTGCCGACGAGAGATCGCTCATCCGGGCGGGTGACGTAGTGCTCGACGATGGCCCCATCCTCGAGAACGGCGATCTGCGTCCCCTCCGGGTCGGCGTGGACCAACATCACCCTCTCGACGTCGACGACGGCGCGCGGCCGGCGGCGGGAAGGGCGTCGCTGCTTCGTCTTGGGCGCAGAAGGAGCGGCCGCGGTCTCTTCCAGAGGGATGTCTGAAGCTCGCTCGCGCTTCGGGGAACTACCCCTTGCCTCCTCCATTAGACCCAGCACCGTAATCGCTGTTCGATCTCAGCAGTGGTCACTAGTCCCCATTTGCTCTGGCCGATCGTCCAGACGATCGTCATACGAACCTTCTCATGTGGATGTTCAGAAGTAGGCCCACCGCCACGTAATTGGTCAAGAGACTCGATCCCCCGTAGGACAGGAACGGCAGAGGGATCCCGGTGATCGGCATGATCCCCATCGTCATCCCTATGTTGATGAAGATCTGGAACGCCCACATTGCGGCGATCCCCACGGCCACGAGCGTGCCGTAGAAGTCCCTGGACATGTGGGCGATCCGCAACGCTCTCCAGACCAGGAAGCCGTAGAGCGCCAGCAAGCTGGCCGCACCCACGAAACCGAGCTGTTCGCCCACCGCCGTGAAGATGAAGTCGGTGTGTTGCTCGGGTACGAAGTCCAGGGAGGTCTGGGTGTTCTTGCCCTCCAGCCCTTTCCCTCGGATGCCCCCCGAACCGATAGCGATCTTCGAGTTGAAGAGGTTGAAGCCTTCTTCCTGCACGTCGGGGTTGGGATCGCGGAACGCCGTCAGTCGCGAGATCTGGTAATCCTTCAAGAGGCCCATCTGGAGCACCATCGCGATGGCGACACCGGCGAGGACGACGAGGCCCAGCAGGTACCGGAGTTTCGTCCCCCCAACGAAGAGAAGGGCGGCGGCCAGGACCGTGAAGACCAGCGTCGTGCCGAGGTCCGGCTCGAGGTAGATCAACCCCGCCGGTAGGGCAACGATCAGCAGGGAGATACCGACGTCACGGAGGCGCATCTCGGCTTTCCTGCTCGAGATGAACGCCGCCAGTGTCAGGAGAAGTGCGATCTTGCCGATCTCGGACGGCTGAGCTTGGAGGGGGCCGAGGTTGATCCATCGCCGGGCGCCGGAGACCTCATCACCTAGCGGTGTCAGAACGATCACCAGAGCCGCGATCGTCACCACATAGACGACCGGAGCGACCCCGCGGAGCCACCTGTAATCGAACATGGACATCACGAACAAGAGCACGGCGCCACCGATGAGGAAGAGCAACTGGCGGCGCAGGAATGTGTTGGGATCGAGCCCCGCTGCGACCTGCCTATGGACGGTGGCCGAATAGACCATCAGCGCGCCGAATGCCGACAACAGCATGGTGACGAGCAGCAGCGAAGGATCGAGATGCCGGATGGGAGCTTTGCGCGCCATTCGGGCGGCGACCGGCTCCCCACCGATGCGATCGACGGCCTCGCCCGCGAACGAAGCCATCAGCGGGACTCGTCCTCGCTCAGCTGCACATCCAGGGAGTCGTCGATCCCGAAGATGGCCTCGAAGAGTTGGCGCGCTACCGGAGCTGCGCTCTCACCACCATGGCCGGCCTCCTCGATGTAGACGGAAACGACATACTCCGGCGCGGTCGCCGGGCCGTAGCCGACGAACCAAGCATCGTTGAGGTCTCCCGCGAGTTCGGAGGTGCCCGTCTTGCCGGCGACCGGGAACTGACCGAGAGGGAAACCTCCGAATGCATCCCGGGCGGTCCCGTTGACTCCACCGATGACCCGACGGAGCCCGTCTTGGATCACTCCCAGTTGGGCGGAGTCGAGGGGCAAGGTGGCCGAGGTCCGCGGTTGGAAATGGCGCTCGTGGTCGACGCCGTACTTATCGACGTCGGTCAGCTGCCATCCGAGCCGGGGTTGCATCACCCTGCCCCCGTTCGCGATCGCGGCATAAGTGACCCCCATCTGCATGGGCGTTGCGAGCACGTCACCCTGTCCGATCGCCATGTTCACCGTGAAGCCCGGGTACCAGATCCCTCCGGGGCACGTCGGGCTGGGCTGATCCTTCGTGATCCGATATGCCTCCTTGCACCAAGCAAGGTCCGGGATACGACCATCGGCCTCGTACGGGAGATCGATCCCGGTGTCGTGGCCGAGACCGGCCGTGCGCGCGTAATCTTGGAAGCGCTCGCTCTCATCGCCGTTGAGTGTCCCGAATCCGAACAGGTCCTCCATCTCCCATCCGAGGTCGTAATAGAAGGTGTCGCACGATTGCTCGAGGGACTCGGGGAAACCCATCAGACCGAGGTCCAGAGACGTCCAGTTGTTGAAGCGCACACTGCCCGGCCCCCCTTCCGGTGGATAGACGTTGGAACCGGGGCAATCGATGATCGTCGATGAGGTAGCCACACCGGTCGCCATCGCCGCTCCCGCCGTGACCACCTTGAACGTCGACGCCGGAGCACGTTGAGCTTGGATCGCCCGGTTCAGGAAGACATCGTCGTCGGGGGTCTCGGTAGCCGCTCCAAGGCCCGCGAACTCTTTGTTCGTGATCCCGTCCGCCAGGATGTCGGGGTTGTATGAGGGTGAGCTCGCCATCGCGATGACCGCACCCGTGTCCGGCTCCAAGACGACTATCGATCCTGTCGGAGCGTTATAGCCCGCCCCACGAGCAGCACGCAACCCTCCCTCGAGCGCCTGTTCGGCCGCTGATTGGATCCTGATGTCGAGCGACAGCGTCAGGTTGCGACCGGGGATCTGTTCCTGCT
>JBKJYP010000070.1:0-5968 GCA_046715695.1 Actinomycetota bacterium
CGACGATGGCGATGGCATCAAGGACTTGGATGACAACTGCGTTCTCGTCGCCAATGCGAACCAGAGTGATCTCGATGGAGACCAGCAGGGTGACGCGTGCGCTCTAGATGACGACAACGATGGACGACCAGACGCGACCGACAACTGTCCGGGAGTCCCTAACGCCGACCAAGCCAACTCGGACAACTCCCCCGATGGCGGTAATGCGTGCGACACCGATGATGACAACGACGGATTGACCGACTCGGAGGAAGCCATCTGCGGCTCTAGTCCCGTCACACCAGATACCGACCAGGACGGGGTCCCCGATTTCGAAGAATGCAGAGGAACTCGAGGGGGGGCCGCCAACAACCCGGACACCGACGGCGATGGGATTGGGGATGCAACGGATTCCGCCCCCCGGAACCCGTGTTTGCCGTCTGCCAGTAACAGGGCGTGTGCCCTCGCAGGTGGGCCACCGCCTCCGTCGCCATGAGGAGGTTTCTCGCTTCCGGTTCTCTGGTGCTGTTGCTGACGGCGATGGCGCCGGTTGCCGGTGCGCCGTTGCCCAAGGCACCGGAATGCCCGATCTTCCCCTCCGATAACCCGTGGAATACCCGGATCGACGATCTGCCGGTGGCAGGTAACTCGGGTGCCATCATCCGGTCGATCGGCCGCGACACCGGCCTGCACATGGACTTCGGCTCGGGTCTGTGGGAGGGGGCCAAGATCGGGATCCCGTTCCAGGTGGTTAGCGACTCGACGCCGAAGAAAAGGGTCCGGTTCACCTACGCCGACGAGAGTGACAAGGGCCCGTATCCCTTCCCGAGGAGGGTGAAGATCGAGGGGGGCCCGGACTCCGACGGCGACCGCCACGCGATCTTCGTCGACAAGGACAACTGCAAGCTGTATGAGCTCTATGCCCTCTACCCACGGGCGAACGGTGGCTGGAAGGCCGGATCTGGCGCGATCTGGGACCTTCGGTCGAACGCACTTCGTCCCGATGGATGGACCTCGGCGGATGCGGCCGGCCTGCCGATCCTGCCCGGTCTCGCCCGGTATGACGAGGTGGCCGCCGGAGTCATCGATCACGCACTTCGATTCACCGTGAGCGAGTCACGCTCGGCTCACATCTATCCCGCCCGCCACGATGCCGGATCCTCGAACGACCCGGATCTGCCCCCGATGGGGTTGCGGGTACGCCTGCGTGCCGATTTCCCCGTAGGGGACTATCCGCCGCAAGCACAGGTCATCCTTCGGGCGCTGCAGGTCTACGGGATGATTGTGGCCGACAACGGTTCCGACTGGTTCATCAGCGGCGCACCGAATGCGGGCTGGGACAACGACCAGCTCCATTCGATGGACGTCGTCGTCGGCTCCGACTTCGAGGTCGTGGACACAAGCTCCCTGGAGCCCTGACCGTCACCACGTGATGCCCGGCTCGGCCATGATTAGGGCATGACCGAACCTGTTCTGGCGGACCTCGGCGCCGCCACCAGAGAGTGGTTCGAGACCACGTTCACCGAGCCGACCCCCGCGCAGACGGGGGCCTGGGAGGCGATCAACCGGGGCGCCAACGCTCTCGTGGTCGCACCCACCGGATCCGGTAAGACGCTCGCCGCGTTCCTGTGGGCGATCGACGCACTCGCGGCTCGGCCGGACCGTACGCCGGGGACACGCGTGCTCTACATCTCGCCTCTCAAAGCGCTCGCGGTCGACATCGACCGGAACCTGCGTTCCCCGCTCCAAGGGATCGCCGCCGCGGCAACGCGGCGCGGCGAGCAACCACCAACCATCACAACGATGATCCGTACGGGCGACACTCCTGCCGACGAGCGCCGTCGGTTCCTGAAGCATCCGGCCGACATCCTGATAACGACACCTGAGTCTCTGTTCCTCATCCTCACGTCTCAGGCCAGGGAAGCCCTCGTCACCGTCGACACGATCATCGTCGATGAGGTGCACGCGATGGCCGGTACCAAACGCGGCACACACCTCGCGCTGAGCCTCGAGCGGCTGGATCGGATGCTCGAGAAGCCGGCACAGAGGATCGGGTTGTCCGCGACGGTCCGGCCCCCCGAGGAGGTCGCTAAGTGGTTGGGCGGACGCTCCGATGTCGAGATCATCCAGACCCCGAACGAGAAGGTCTTCGATCTCTCTGTCGTGGTTCCGGTCGACGATATGGCCGCCATCGGCGGCAGTGCGACGGAACCGGCCGAAGGATCGGCCGCGGGGGCCGAGGCCCGCACGAGCATCTGGCCGCACGTCGAGGCTCGCGTGCTCGACCTCGTTCGCGCTCACCGGAGCACGATCATCTTCGCTAACTCCCGCCGCCTCGCGGAGAGACTGTGCGCGCGACTGAACGAGTTGGCGGAAGAGCCTGTCGCACGCGCACATCACGGTTCGGTGAGCCGAGAGCAGCGACTGTTGATCGAGGACGATCTCAAGTCTGGCCGGCTCCCCGCCGTCGTGGCCACGAGCTCTCTGGAGTTGGGCATCGATATGGGTGCCGTCGATCTCGTCATCCAGGTGGAGGCACCGGATTCGGTCGCATCCGGCTTGCAGAGGATCGGGCGGGCCGGACATCAGGTCGGAGCGGTCAGCCGCGGTGTGCTCTTCCCGAAATACCGCGGAGACCTCTTGGAGTGTGCCGTGGTCGTCGAACGCATGCGCAGCGGGGCGATCGAAGAGGTGCATTACCCCCGCAATCCGCTCGACGTGCTGGCGCAACACATCGTGTCGATGTCGGCTATGGAACCGTGGGCCGTCGACGATCTCGAAGAGCTGGTCAAGGGTTCTGCCCCCTACAAAGACCTGCCTCGTGCTGCGCTCGAAAGCGTCCTCGACATGCTCTCCGGTCGCTACCCATCGGAAGACTTCGCCGAGTTGCGAGCGCGCATCGATTGGGACAGGACGGCGGGGATCCTCAGCGCCCGCCGGGGGGCCCAGCACCTCGCCGTCGTTTCTGGAGGGACGATCCCCGATCGCGGGCTCTTCGGCGTCTACATCACCGGGGAGAAGGGAGCCCGCGTCGGCGAGCTCGACGAAGAGATGGTCTATGAGTCACGTGCCGGGGAGGTCTTCCTGCTCGGTGCCAGCAGCTGGCTCATCGAAGACATCACGCCGGACCGGGTGATCGTCTCACCCGCTCCGGGACGGCCGGGCAAGATGCCGTTCTGGCACGGAGACGCTCCCGGCCGGCCTTATGAGCTCGGGCGCGCGACGGGAGCTTTCGTCCGCGAGGTCATGGGCGCCAAAGACGATGCCCGCCGCACGCGCTTGAGAGAGGCCGGTCTGGACGAGCTTGCGGCATCCAACCTCCTCGCCTATCTCGAGGAGCAGCGCGCCTCGACGGGGGTGGTCCCAGACGACCGCACGATCGTGGTCGAGCGATTCCGCGACGAGCTCGGTGACTACCGGGTCTGCATCCACACCCACTTCGGCGCCCGCTTGCACGCTCCGTGGGCGCAGGTGATCGAGGCGCGTGCTCGCGAGAGCCTCGGCATCGAGGTGCAGACTATGTATTCCGACGATGGGATCGTCGTGCGCGTCCCGGACACAGACGAGCCAATCGATCTCGACCTGTTGGTCATCGAGTCTGATCTGGTCGAAGAGCTGGTCGTCGCCGAGGTGGGGAACTCCGCTCTGTTCGCGAGCCGGTTCCGCGAATGCGCGGCGAGGTCCTTGTTGTTACCGCGCCGTCGCCCCGGGTCCCGTACCCCATTGTGGTTGCAGAGACAGAAGAGCTCATATCTCTTGCAGGTAGCGCGCAACTACGAGACGTTCCCCGTCGTGCTGGAGGCTTTCCGCGAGACCCTCCAAGATGTATTCGACCTACCCGGGCTCGTGAACCTCATGGCAGCGATCGAACAACGCAAGGTCCGTGTCGTCCAGGTCGAGACGGAGGTCCCTTCACCTTTCGCATCGTCTCTGCAGTTCGGATACATCGGCGCCTTCCTCTATGAAGGAGACGCTCCTCTGGCGGAGCGGCGTGCACAAGCCCTCTCGCTCGACCGCTCATTACTCGCCGAGCTGATGGGACGGGACGAGTTGCGCGAGCTGATCGATCCGGAAGCTCTGGCTTCTCTCGAGCTCGAGCTCCAACTCCTCGTCGGCAACCGCAGGATCCGTGATGTCGAGGACCTCCAGGATGCGCTCCGGTCTCTGGGGGACCTGAGTGCTGCGGAAGTAGCGGCCCGATGCGTCGATCCCTCGGGGGCATCGGGGCTCCTCGAGGAGTTGTCCGGCGCGGGGCGAGCGATCTCCCTCCGCGTTGCCGGCGACCATCGGTGGATCGCGGTGGAGGACGCGGCGCGTTACCGAGATGCCCTCGGATGCTCACTTCCGATGGGATTGCCATCGGCACTATTGGAGTCCGCCCCCGACCCGGTTACCGATCTCGTAGGACGCTTCGCGCGGACCCACGGACCCTTCACCGCGACGGAACCGGCGACCCGTTTCGGCTTGGGTCCCGGCGTCGTGCTGACCTCGCTCAAAGCATTGGGTGCGCGAGGCCGGGCGCTCGAAGGCGAGTTCCGTCCATCCGGCAGCGGCCGTGAATGGGTCGATGTCGATGTGCTTCGGCGTCTGCGGAGACGCTCGCTCGCCGCGTGGCGCAAAGAGATCGAGGCGGTCGCGCCGGAGGAGTTCGCGCGGTTCCAACTCGCCTGGCAAGGGGTCGGACCGCAAGGCTCACGCTCCGCGACTCCCGAGGCCCTCTATCGTGTGATCGAGTCGCTGCAGGGGGCCGCGATCCCGGCCTCTGCTCTCGAGAGCCAGGTCCTGCCTGCCCGGCTCGCCGGCTACCGGCTCGGCATGCTCGACGAGCTCGGGGCTGCCGGCGAGATCGTCTGGGCGGGTGCGGGACCGATCGGGAGTGACGACGGATGGGTGGTGCTCGCCACGCAGGAGCACGCCGCGTATCTCCTGCCACATCCTGTCCAGGACGAGTTATCGGAAGAAGCGCTAGCCATCGTCGAAGCGCTGGGAGGGCGCGGCGCGTTGTTCTTCCGTCAGATCGCCGACGCGATCGGATCCACCGACGACAAGGCGCTGCTTCTGAGTCTGTGGGAATCGGTCTGGTCGGGGCACGTGACCAACGACACGCTCACCCCGATGCGCGCACTCACCGGTCATCACCGGAGCGGATCGAGCCCCCGGCCCCCTCGTCCCCGCCGTGGCCCCCAGCTCCCGGCACGCACCGGGCCGCCTTCGGCCGCCGGGCGGTGGAGCCTCGTTCCGGAGCGGGAGGAGAGCCCGACACGCAGACTCCACGCGCTTTCGGAGCAACTCCTCGACCGGTACGGCATCGTCACCCGGGGGGCCGTTGCCGCCGAGAAGGTCGGGGGAGGTTGGGCCGCGATCTATGGCGTTCTCGCTGCGGCGGAAGAGGCGGGGCGTGCTCGGCGCGGCTACTTCATCGAGGGACTCGGCGGATCCCAGTTCGCGCTGCCCGGCGCGGTGGACCGGCTTAGAGCGGCAGCGCGCGAAGAGGCGCACACCCAGGTACTCGCAGCGACGGATCCCGCCAACCCCTACGGTGCTGCCCTCGAGTGGCCGGCGCGCTCGGAGGGGGGACATCGGCCGGGAAGGAAGGCCGGCGCTCTGGTAGTCATCGTCGACGGGTCACTCATTCTCTATGTCGAGCGCGGGGGCCGCACGGTCCTTTCCTTCAGCGACGAGAGCGATGCACTCTCCCGTGCCGCCGACGCGATCGCACTCGCCGTGCACGACGGGATGCTCGGTCGCTTGAACGTAGAGCAGGCCGATGGTGAGGCGATCACCGACACTCCCCTCGGGGCCGCTCTGCTGGCTGCGGGTTTCCGGCACACCTCGCGCGGCCTGAGGCCGCGTGCCTGAAGGCGACACCGTCCATCTGTCGGCGTCGCGCTTGCGGGCGGCGCTGACCGGCCCGACCTGCCAACCCCAGCGCCGACTTGATCAGCGGTGTCGCCTTCAGGCACGCGGCCTCAGGCCGCGCGAGGTGTGC
>JBKJYP010000071.1:0-9267 GCA_046715695.1 Actinomycetota bacterium
CTGAGGTCGAAACTTCTCTAAGCACGCCTGCTCGATCCCTCGACAGCATCCGGCGGATCATCACCGATGCCTCCCTGGATGAACCCATCGAGAAACTCTCTATCGAGGTCTTCGAGCGCCTGGCGGGGGCCGAAGCACGCGTCCATGGCTCTGCCGTGGACACGACCCATCTGCATGAAGCAGGAGACGATGATGCGCTTATCGACGTCGTCGGATGCTGCGCTGCCCTTCACGATCTCGGGATAGAACGTGTGTATTGCTCGCCGCTCTCGCTCGGGAGCGGAACGATCCAAGCGTCCCACGGGACCTTGCCGGTTCCTGCCCCCGCAGTGTCTGAGCTCCTGCACGGTGTGCCGGTCGTGCATGGAGGTGACGGAGAGCTGACCACACCAACCGGTGCAGCATTAGCGGTCACGATCGCGGCAGAGTTCGGGCCGATGCCGGCGATGACGCTGCGGTCGGTTGGTTGGGGGGCCGGTAGCGCCGATCGAACACTGCCCAACCTCCTCAGGGTGTTCGTCGGGGACGCTGTCGAAGCCGAACGATCGAACGACGTGATCGCGATCGAAGCCAACATCGACGACATGACGCCCGAGTTGCTAGCGGATGCAGCCTCAGCCCTAATCCGAGCGGGCGCTTTGGATTCATGGATCGTGCCTGTAGTGATGAAGAAGGGACGACCGGGATTCGTGCTGCATGCGCTGGCTTCGCCGGATGGGGTGGATCAAGTGCGAGAAACCATGTTGCGCGAGACGACGACGTTCGGCGTGCGCTCCTACCGGTGCGAGCGCGAGGTCCTAGATCGCGAGTGGAAAGAGGTAGAGGTGGGCGGACAGGTCGTCCGCGTCAAGATCGGACGCCGAGGAGGCGATGAGATCACATCCGCGGTCGAGCACGACGACGCTGTCGATGCCGCGCGCGCCACGGGGATCCCACTGAAAGAGATCTATCGCTTGGCCCTTGCTCCTCGAGAAGAAGACTCTCGGAAGAGCTAGCGGTGGGCGGCCTCGTGCAGGCTCTCGCCGGGCTTGATCGGATACCAGCAAGCTGCCAGGTGAGCTGGGTCCACCTCTCCTAACGGCGGCATCTCCGTTCGGCAGTTCTCCGGCACCTCGCCTTCTTTCCCGGCCACTTGCCGTGCTTTGGGGCAACGGGGGTGGAACGGGCAACCTGAAGGTGGGTCGATCGGTGACGGCACGTCACCTTCCAGCACGACCCGGTTAGTGGTCCGCGAGTCGCCGACGTGACCCTTCGGGACCGCCGACAGCAAGGCGGCGGTGTAAGGGTGCCGCGGGTTCTCGTAGAGAGTGTCGCTGCTTGACGTCTCGACCAGTCGCCCCAGGTACATGACGGCGATGCGATCCGCGATGTGGCGAACGACGCCGAGGTCATGGGAGATGAAGAGATACGTCAGCTTGAACTCGTCCTGCAGGTCTTCGAGAAGATTGAGGATCTGCGCCTGGATCGAAACGTCCAGGGCCGACACCGGCTCGTCGCAAACGATCAGCTGAGGCTTGAGCGCCAAGGCTCTGGCCACACCGATCCTCTGGCGCTGGCCACCGGAGAACTCGTGCGGATAGCGGTTGTAATGCTCTGGGTTCAGACCTGTGCGGTCCATCAGGTCCTGGACCTTCTTCTTGATCTCGCCCTCGGTTTTGTGGATGCGGAAAGGCGCACCGATTATCTGGCCGACGGTTTGGCGCGGATTCAGCGAGGCATACGGGTCCTGGAAGATCATCTGCATGTTGCGTCTGATCGGCCGCAACTCTCGGCGACTCATCCGGCTGATGTCTTGTCCATCGAACACGACCGAGCCGGATGTGAGATCGAGCAATCTCAGGACGAGCCTGGCGGTGGTGGACTTGCCACAACCAGATTCGCCGACCAGCCCCAGGGTCTCTCCCGGGTAGATGTTGAAACTCACGTCCTCGACGGCGTGAACCCTGGCGACCTCTTTCTGGAAGATGATCCCCTTGTTGATCGGGAAGTACTTCGTGAGGTTCGTGACAGAAACCAGGGGGTCACCCTGTGGTTTCGCCGGTGCCTTGGTCCGCGTCACGGTTGAGCTGGCTCCCACTAGCTTGCCGCCTTCGCTTTGAGCGCTTGACGCTGCTTCCACAACTTCTTCTTCTGCTCGATCGTGAGGTGACAAGCATCAGGATGGCCGCCTCCACGATCGACGAGCTCGGGGCGGTCCTTGTCACAAGGCTCAAACCTGTGAGGGCAACGGGGATGGAAGGGACAACCCGGCGGCACGAAGATCAGAGAGGGTGGCGCTCCCTCGATCGGGACGAGCCGGGTCCCTTTGTCGTCGATCCGGGGTATCGATTGCAACAGGCCCCATGTGTACGGGTGAAGCGGCTTCTGGAAAAGCTCGACCTTCGAGCCGAGCTCGGCTGCTCGCCCCGCGTACATCACCATCACGCTCTGCGCGACATCAGCAATGACGCCGAGGTCGTGAGTGATGAGGATCACCCCGATGTTGAACTCGGTCTTGATCCGCTCGATCAACTCGATGATCTGAGCCTGGACCGTCACGTCGAGTGCAGTGGTCGGCTCGTCGGCGATCAAAAGGTCTGGGTTGTGGGCGAGCGCCATCGCGATCATGGCCCGCTGCCTCATCCCACCGGAGTACTCATGGGGGTAGCCGCGATAGCGATCGCGAGGCTTGGGGATACCAACCGCCGATAGAAGCTCGATCGCCCGCTCTGCCGCCTGCTTCTTGGGGATCTTGTCGTGAGCCCGGATCGCCTCCACGATCTGATCTCCGACGCGGTAATAAGGATGCAGACAAGCGAATGGGTCCTGGAAGATCATCGACAGCTCTTTGCCACGGATATCGCGCATCTGGTCCTTGGAAAGCGTCAGCAGGTCACGCCCCTTGAAGAGGACCTTGCCCGAGATCTTGGCTCGAGTTAGGTCCGTCAGGCCCAAGGCGGTCAAGCATGTGACGCTCTTGCCTGAACCCGATTCACCGACGATGCCGAAGGTCTCACCGCGATGGACCTGGAACGTCAGCCCGTCGACAGCCTTGACGACGCCATCGGGAGTCGGGAAATGCACATGCAGATCCTGGACGTCGAGCAGTACCTCGCCGGTCATAGTCGGGTGAGCATAGCGGCGGCTGTTGCCAAGTTACGAGTACCGGATGCGGGGATCCAGGGCGGCGTAAGCGACATCCACCACCAGGTTGGCACCGATAACGAACGCCGCGGCGAAGGTCGTAGTCCCGAGGATGATCGGCAGGTTCGAACTCTGGATGGCCTGGACCGAATAAGAACCGATGCCCGGGATGTTGAAGACAGCCTCTGTGATAACCGCCCCACCCAACAGGATCCCGAGGTCCAGCCCGTAGAGAGTGACGATCGGAGTCAAGGCACTTCGAAGCTTGTGCCTCGTCACCGACCGCTCCGGCAGCCCTTTCGCGCGGGCAGTTCGGATGTAGTCCTCTCCGGAGACCTCGAGCATGTTCCCTCGCACGATCCGCGCGTAGATCGCTGCCGAGACGAAGGCAAGGACGAACCAGGGCAACCACATGACCTTGAACCACTGGATCGGGTTCTCGGTGATGGGTACGTAGGACCCCGTGTCGTAGATGTTCAGCTTCCCATCGAAAAGGAATATCCCGAACAAACCGATGACGAAAGTGGGCAGAGAGACGCCCACCAGCGCGAACAGCATGGACCCGCGGTCGATCAATGTGCGTCTCTTCAAAGCTGAGATGACACCGATCGACACACCCATCACCAACCACACGATCGATGCCCCGAAGGCCAAGCCTGCGGTGGCGGGGAGGCGGTGGAAGATCGCGGTCGTTACTTCCTCTCCGGTTTGGTACGACGTGCCGAGATCACCTTGCACTGCATTGCCGATATAGCGGAGATACTGCTTGTAGAGCGGCTGATCGAGCCCGAACCTCTTCTTGACCAAGGCGATCAGCGTCGGGCTGGGATTCTTGCCCGCGAACTGGATGCAGACGGGACAGCCTCCACCTTCGTCGGTCTTACCCGCACCGCCCGGAAGAACGAAGAAGATCGCGAAGACGATCGAGACGACCAGCAAGAGCATCAAGATCGACCACAACAACCGTCGGATCAGATACGCCAGCAAGCCGTCCCCCTCCTCTCCTTATCTTGTTAGGGCGAGGGGGCCGGCGAACCGGCCCCCTCGAAAAACACCCTCTTACTCTTCGAGAACTCCGACGTTCACCCAGTCGATCGAGTTGTAGAAGGAGTGGTAGTAGGGACCCACGGCCTTCGGGCTGAAGACGGTGATGTCCTCGTCCCAGCTCCATGGGATGTAAAGCGCGAGCTCCGTGATCAGGTGGTTGGCCTCTTCCCACTTAGTGACACGCTCCGCAGGATCGGTAAGGGCGGACGCCTCGTCGAGAAGGCTGTTGACGGTCGGGTCGTCGATCTCCGAGTAGTTCTGGTTCCCCGACTCGAGGATGTTGTCACCGTGGAAAAGCGGGTCGAAGAACGTGAACGCGTCGTTGTAGTCCTTGCACCAACCAGCGGAGATCCCGAAGTCCACGTTCTTCGCGGGGATCGAATAGAACTGCGTGTACTGGTTGGGGAACTCCGGAAGCTTCGAGCTGATGTTGCTGAAGCCCAGCTCCTCGAGGTCCGCGCGCACCGACTCGAAGTACTTGTCGTGCGGTGGCGTCGACGAGCCGACGACGAAGATCTCCTCGTCGTAGCCGTCCGGGAATCCGGCCTCAGCCATGAGCTCCTTGGCCTTCACCATGTCTCCCGCGTGTTCGGGGCTCGGGAACGGGTCGTATGTCTCTGAATCTTCGTGTCCCCCGATACCCGGGGGCAGGATGCTCGTTGCGATCGGTCCGGTCACCGGACCACCCTGGAGACGCTTGAGGCTGTCACGGTCGATCGCGTAAGCAACCGCCTGGCGGACCTTGACGTCGTCGAACGGCTCTTCCGTGGTGTTCATGAAGAGGTAGCGGGTGCAACCGGACGGACCACGGACGAAGAGCTTGTTGAGCTCGGGGTCCGTCATCGTTTGCTCGAGCAGAGCTTCGGTCGGCTGAGCGTCCGGCCAACCGATCGTGAACTCACCATCCTGGATCTTCTTGACACCTACGTTCGGGTCGAAACCGAGACGCACCTCGACCTCGTCTGCGTAAGCCTCACGAACGTCGTCGGTGTCGGGGTCCCAGTGCTCGTTGCGCTTCATGACGATCCGCTCTTCAGCGGCCCACTCCTCGATGTAGTACGGACCGGTGGCCACGATGTTGTGGTCGTAGTCGGAATCCTTCTCCTGGTCGAACTGCTCGACGAATCGCTGCGGCGCGGGAACGCCTGCCGGCATCGCCATGCGGAACGGCCAGTCACCGGCCGGCTCGCTCAGGTGGAAGATGATCGTCTTGTCATCCGGGGTCTCGATGCCGGTGATCTCGTCGGCCTCGCCCTTGGAGAACTCGTCCACTCCTTCGATGATGTCGTAATAGAAGGGGTACTGAGCACCCACGGACGGGATGAAGATCCGCTCGATGCCGTACTTAACGTCGGCTGAAGTGATCTCTTCACCGGTCACACCCGGTACATCTTCGCCGCCGAGCTTCGGCCCCCACTTGATGCCGTCTTTCAGCGTGAACGTCCACTCACTGGCGTCCTCGTTGCTTTCGCCCGTCGTAGTGGCGAGGTCACCTACCAGCTCATTCTGCGCCGCCTGGTCGGGTGTTGCTGCGTACGTGACCAGCGTGCGCGAGATGCCGCGGTGCAGCGCGTTGCTGATGACGTAGTAGCCGGCCTGCGGGTCCATATAGTCCACATCCGACGTTCCTGCCATCGTGAGCTTTCCACCGGTTGGGATGTCGGCCGCATCAGGTACGTCCGGCTGTGCACCGGGCTCTGCCGGGTCGCTGCTCCCTCCGCACGCGGCTGCCACCATCATCATGGCTACGAGAGCCGTGATGAGCTTCAACAATCTCTTGCTTCTCATGTGACCTCCTTGTCGTTGACTACTTTTCGAATCTGGAACCGATGAAGTGGCTCTGTCTCTACCTATCTACGGTCTGTCTCCTTCCCCTTTCAATGTGCGGTCTTGGGATCGAGGGCGTCGCGTAATCCGTCACCCAAGAGGTTGAAACCGAGGACGGTTACGAAAAGGAAGAGGGCGGGGTAGGTCATGTACCACCAGGCGTATCCGAAAACGATGTAATCGATCGCGCCCGAAAGCATCTTTCCCCACGAAGCCGCGGGCTCCTGAACTCCCACCCCGAGAAACGAGAGACTGGCCTCCCCGACGATGTTGATGGGGATGACGAGGGTCGCATAGATGATGATCGGTGCGATCAGATTAGGGAGTATCTCTCGCACCATGATCCAACGGTTGGACGCGCCGAGGGAGTACGAGGCCTCTACGAATTGGGCTTCTCGCATAGATAAGGTTTGGCCTCGCACAACGCGGGCGATGTAGGGCCAACCGAAGACGGCGATGATGATGATCACCAACGACGCGCTCGGCTTGAGCACTACGCCGAGCGAGATCCCCAAAAGAAGGAAAGGAACTGAAAGAACGATGTCGATGACGCGCGAGATGAGGGTGTCGACCCACCCTCGAAGGAAGCCCGCAAGGATCCCCATGATCACGCCGACCAAGACTTGGATGCCGGTCGCAAGGATCGCCACCCTGAGCGACACCCGGGCGCCGTAGAGAACACGAACGAACAGGTCACGACCGAGTTCGTCGGCTCCGAAATAGAACTTCTCTTCTAGATCCGGACCAAGCGGTGAACCGAAGTCGCTCAACATCAAGGGTTCGTCGCCTTTGCCTCTGAACTGATGAACGTAATCGTGACCGACGAGCTTCTCGAAGAAGGGGGCCGCTACCGCCAAGGCCACGATTATCAGGATCAGGATCCCACCGACGATCGCGAGCTTGTCCTGTTTGAAGCGAGCCCAGAAGATCTCTCGGGGCGTTCGGGCTTTGATGCGGCCTTCGCCGTCTTCGGGCGCGTCCAAGCCGAAGCCTTGGATCGGTTTGAATCCGGTCGCGCTTTGAGCCAACCAGTGACTCCTGACTATCCCCCGTTGTACGACCAATGTACTACTACACCTGTCGTACTGCCCTATGCGAGCGAACCCTAAAGCAAGCCCGCCCAGAATGCCCCTTTTTCTGCTCGCTGAGCGCGTAATTTCCGCTGCTATGTAACGGAAATCCCTCACTCGACGGGAAAGATTGGTGGGCGAGGGGGGATTTGAACCCCCACACGCTTGCGCGCACTGGCACCTGAAGCCAGCGTGTCTGCCATTCCACCACTCGCCCGGGGGACGCCCAAAGGTACCAGTGGGCAGGGGCAGGGGTGTGCTTGCCTATCGGGGGCATAATCCCCGCGGTGGGTGTCGCCAAAGGGATAGAAGAGAAGCTCGAGGGCCTGGTCGAGGGTTTCTTCGCCCGCGTCTTCCGCTCGGGCCTACAGCCGATCGAGGTGGGGCGGCGGATCCTGAAAGACATGGCCGACGGGGTGACGGTTTCCGTCAACAAGACCTACGCGCCCAATGAGTTCAAGGTCCTGATGGGAGCAGAGGACCACCAGCGGTTCGCTCAGATGGAGGCGGGTCTCCACCAAGAGTTCTCCGACATCGTCATCGAGCAAGCCAAGCAGGAGCGGTGGAACCTGATGGGGCTGCCCAAGATCCATTTCGAGTTGGCCGAAGGGATGGGCAAAGGCCAGTTCAAGGTTCAGGCCGCGCTCACAGCCGACGATCCGAGATCGATCGAACGCGTGACGACCCACCGGCCCGACGCTGAGGGAGGTGGGACCGGGGCGGTGCCGGTCCACACTGCGGACAAGCTGGGTCTCGTCACGACGGGGGCCGAGCTGACGGTCCTCGACACTTCGGGGCATCCCGCCGAACGGATCTCGATCACGAGGAGCCCGGTGGTGATCGGGAGGATGTCAACCTGCGACATCGTGCTATCCGACCCCAACGTGTCACGTCGTCATGCGGAGTTGAAACGTGACGACGACGTCTGGACGCTCGTCGACCTTGGTTCCACCAACGGGTCGATGGTTGACGGCAGCCCGATCAAGGAACGGGTGCTGGAGGATGGGAACAGACTCAGTTTCGGGTCGACCGACCTGATCTTCCGAACGAAGGCCCAGTAGCGATGCCTACCCTCATCCTCGACGTCCTCAGGTATGTCTTCCTCGCCCTCCTCTACATCTTCGTGGCCCGGGCTGTTAAGGCGATCCACACGGAGCTACGCCCCGCAAAGACATCGGCGCCGAAGCGTAGGGCGAGTGGGGGGGCGAAGCCCACGGGGCGTAAACCGCGCAAACCACCTGTCAACGTCTATGTGCTCGAGGGAGCGGAGCTCAAGGGACGGACCTTCCCTCTGGGCAAGGAGTGTCTGATCGGCCGGGCAGACAAGTGCCAGATCGTGCTGGACGACAATTACGCATCGCAGGTACACGCCCGGATCTATGAGCACAACGGCGGTTTCATGGCCGAGGATCTCGGGTCGACGAACGGCACCTATCTGAACGGTCGACGGCTGACGTCGCCGGCAGAGATCCATCGAGGTGATCGTTTGAAGATCGGCAAAACCGTCATGGAGATGCGCAAGTGAAGCTCTCCGTCGGAGCGCAGAGCGATATCGGTCGGGTCCGGCAAGGCAACGAGGACTCGTACCTGGCACGTGATCCGCTATTCATCGTGGCCGACGGCATGGGCGGTCATAGAGCGGGAGAGGTTGCCTCGGCCGCCGCCATCGACGTCTTGTCTTCGGTAAACAACCCCGGGCCCGGCGATCTGGAAGACCTGGTCAAGAAAGCGAACTCGGCCATCCTCTCCAAAGCCAAAGCCGACGCCGGCCTCGAGGGGATGGGAACGACTGCGACGGTGGTGCTGGTCGAGGGGAACAAAGCTCATCTCGCGCATGTCGGGGACTCTCGGGCCTATCTACTGCGCGCCGGCAAGCTCGAGCAGCTGACCCAGGATCACACCCTCGTCGCGCGGCCGGTGCGGGAGGGAAGGATCTCTGCTGAAGAAGCCCGGCACCACCCACAGCGAAGCATCATCACACGCGCCCTCGGCGTCGATCCCGACGTGAAGGTCGATGTCTCGTCACTCGAGCTCAAAGAGGGCGATCGGATATTGATCTGCTCCGATGGGTTGACCTCGATGGTCGATGGCCCCGAGATCGAGAAGGTCTTGAACGGATCAGGTGAAGCACAGGAAGGCGCCCAACGTCTCGTCGAGATCGCCAACGAGGCCGGAGGAGAGGACAACATCACCGTCATCG
>JBKJYP010000072.1:0-3203 GCA_046715695.1 Actinomycetota bacterium
TCCCTAGATAGTCACGGTCGGAGTCGATGCAAGTGGCCCAGTCGGGCTCGGTGAAGTTGACCGATCCATCCGTTACCAGCGTCAACTTGAGAACGCCGAAATGCTCGAAGACGCCATCCTCGTTCGAGTCGCCCTCGAGGTCCCATCGGCCGCTCCAGCGGTCGCCACCGGTTTCGGTTTGGCCGGCCGCGTCGATTGGTGTGCCGAGCATGATGGTCGAGCCGATAAGCAAAGTGGCGAGTGCCCCTCTGGTCATCCGCCGATCCCGCGATGCCGATCCCTTCACGAGAACCCCCTCCGCCCTGTCATTCAGTGGAGCAACGTTGGCACACCGAACTAAAGGTGGCAAGAGCCGAGTGTCACACACCTAGGCGAACGTATCTTGAAGCAGTATTGCCTTCTGCCTCTGGGAGCTCTTGAATGGGAAAACAAGCAGTCAAGAAGCTCGCCGGTCACCCGGACCTCATCCCTGGAGAACAAGTGGTAGATGCGTGCTGGGGGGCGGGAGCCGCCATGATGAGATTCGCGGCAAGGTGGACCAACATCGCTAGGCCCCATCAGTCCGACATCGAAGCGGCCGCGGGCAAAGAAGGAGGCGGCCGCGCGGACGTCATCGCTTCCAACGGGATCATCGCCCTGACCGATCGAAGGCTGCTGTGGTGCCCGGTGAAGACCAAGGTGGGGAAGCCGGAGAGACTGTTCGGCTTCGAGTTCCACGAGATCGCCGGGCTGCGTCATGACGAACCGGTACTTGTAGTCGAGTTCACGGATGGTTCCTCGGGCGGCATCCGAACCGACTTCATGGGGCGTCCCGCCGCTCTTGTAAGGGCCTACGAGAGCATCCGGCCTAAGACCACTGGGTAGTCTGAGTTCCAGGTCCTGGGTTGGTTTGTCGCCCTCACGAAGGGTTTCTCTGATTGTGGGCGACCAACCGCGATAGGGACTAAGTGGATGACTTTCGAACCACGACTTCCGATCAATTCAGTCGTGGGGCGCCGCGAGGGTGATAACCGTGCCACACGGGGGCACCGTTTCGCTCCAGGATCGGTGGCTCGGTGGTCACGCGGTGATCCTTTGCGACGCTCGCGATTACGACTCCGGCTTCACTATCAACGTAACGGAAATCCCTCACTCGACGGGAAGTAGTGGCCCCAACGGGATTCGAACCCGTGCTACCGCCTTGAAAGGGCGGCGTCCTGACCAGGCTAGACGATGGGGCCGTCGGCCCAGAGGTTACCTGGCCAACCCCTGGGCCCCGGTCCCGACTCCGCTCGTCTAAGTGGTCTCGACTTCTACGTCGACTTCCGCGTCATCGTCCTCTTCGACTTCCTCGGGATCGTTCACGTCATCGGGATCGTTGTCGTCCCCCGGGGGCACACCTTCGCCGCCGACGGTGATCGAGCCGGTCATCTCGTTGGGGTGGAACTTGCAGAAGAACTGGTAAGCACCCGGATCTTCGGGGACGGCGAAATTGACGGAGCTGGTGTCCCCGCCTTCCACCTCAAGCTCTACATCGAGGTCTGGGACGGTGAACGAGTGGGCCACAGCACCAGAGTTGGTGAACTCGAGCTCAACGACGGCCCCCAGCTCGACCGGGATCGTCGCCGTGTCGTATCGGAAATCGAAGGCCTCCAGATCGACGCTGATAGCCGCTTCGGCCTCCTCAGGATCCTCACTGCACGCGGGAGCGGCTATCAGTAGCAGGGCCAAGGGCAGGGCCCAGATCCGCATCTTCATGTCTCCTCCTCGATCGGCTTGGCTTGCTCGGCTGGGCATGCCTTACCCTTGCCGGGCTACGCTTATTCGCCCGAAGGTTTCCCTAGTCAGGGGGAGTCGCGCTGGAACCATCGGTGGCACATAGCAACAGGGACAAGGTGTCCTTCGTGGACGTGCGTGAGCCCTATGAATGGGACGCGGGTCGCATCGAAGGATCCATACATATCCCTTTCCGCGAACTGCAGCAGCGCTATGGCGAGATCCCCGGCGCCCAGCAGGTCGTGGTCGTTTGCCAGGTCGGCCAGCGCAGCGAGCTCGCCGCCGGCTTCCTCGCTCGTAACGGCTATGACGCGGTCAACCTGGAGGGAGGACTCGAGGCATGGCTCGCCGAGGGCCTTCCGCTCGAGGGCGAGATCTCCGAGGGCTTCGCTCAGGTGTTCCCACCGTGAGCCCGAAGCCCCCGCAACCCGAGGAAGTTCCGGCCGCCGACGTCACCATGAAGGCCCTGTCCGAGGTCTCGACGGCCGAGCTGGAAACGATCCCCTTCCTATCCGTTGCTTCTCATAAGGGTCTGTCGAGACTCGCTCAGAAGACGCGGCTCGTTTCTTTCAAGGAAGACCAGATCATCTTCAATGAGGGGGATCCCCCAGTCGAGCTGTTCGTAGTCAGGTCGGGCAAGGTCCGCATCTCCATGCACACGCCCCAGGGCGAGGACGAAGAGCGGCGTGTATTGCGCGAGGGCAAGCTGTTGGGTGAGCTCGGGATCCTCGGAGGCCATGCTCGGACGGCAACGGCGGAAGCGGTCGAGCCGACGGAGCTGTGGGCCATCGACCGGGAGGCCTTCCTCGAGATCTATACAACCGAGCCTGCCGTCGCCATCGAGGTCGCGTCCACCCTCGCT
The DNA here is from genome assembly GCA_046715695.1 of Actinomycetota bacterium. Taxonomy (GTDB): domain Bacteria; phylum Actinomycetota; class CADDZG01; order CADDZG01; family WHSQ01; genus DATLNM01. The sequence goes on from JBKJYP010000072.1 coordinate 2,618, forward strand.
CCTTACCTGATGGACAACGATCTCGTTGCCGAGGATGTCCTCTTCCTCGATCTGCCCGGTAGGGTTGCTAAGCGACTCGTTTACTTCTTGGATAAGGACAAGAACGTGCACGGTGTCGTGGCTTCGGAGAACCTCAGCAGGGAGCAGGTAGCGGGGGCTCTGCAGAACATAGGTAAGGGGCGGCAGAATGACCAAACCATGGATCAGATCTATAGCCTCTTGTCGGAGCTGGCGATGATGGCGGGCGGGACGAGGGAAGCGGTGACACGGATCCTGCTCGGTTTCGAGCGTCGCGGCTACATATTGAACACGGAAGGCAACATCATCTTGATCGATCTCGATGCTCTCCAGAGGATCTCCCACCAGGCCGGGGCCGTATGAGCGCAGCCGTCACGGGCACTGAGCTCGCGGTATCCGAGTTGCTCGCGGTCCTACCGCCCGAGGCCCTAGATGATCTCGCCAAGCGAGCGAAGATCAGCACGTACGAAGCAGGCGAGACCCTGTTCAATGAAGGTGACACCGGAGACTCGCTGCATGTTCTGCGCAAGGGCAGTGTGCGCATCGTGCGTATCAAGGTCTCCGGGTC
>JBKJYP010000073.1:0-8387 GCA_046715695.1 Actinomycetota bacterium
GCGAGGACATAATCGATCTGGGGATGGGCAACCCCGACATCCCCACCCCCGAAGCCGTCGTCGAGAAGCTCAAGGAAGCGGTCGACAACCCCCGCAACCATCGCTATTCCGCATCCAAGGGCATCCCCAAGCTTCGGGCCGCGATCTGCGACCTCTACGAGAGAGCCTGGGGCGTCGACCTCGACCCCGAGCGCGAGGCCGTCGCCGTCATCGGTGCCAAGGAGGGCCTCGCCCACCTCGCCTGGGTGTTGGTGGGCCCCGGGGACTCCGTCCTCGTGCCCGAGCCGACCTATCCGATCCACACCTACGCGATGTTGCTCGCGGGAGCGACCGTCACCTCGGTGCCTCTCTCGTTCGGATCGGACTTCTTCACCGATCTCGTTGCGACCTATGAGCGCTCGGAGCCCAAGCCGCGAGTCGTGCTCTGCTCTTTCCCCCACAACCCGACGACTGCGGTGGTGGACCTCGCCTTCTTCGAGCAGCTCGTGGAGTTCGCTCGTTCCCGCGAGGTGATCATCGTGCATGACCTCGCTTATGCGGACCTCGTCTTCGATGCGGAGAGAGCGCCTTCGCTGATGCAGGTCCCGGGGGCATCCGAGGTCGGTGTCGAGTTCTTCTCGATGTCGAAGTCGTACTCCATGCCCGGCTGGCGCCTCGCCTTCTGCGTCGGCAACGCCGAGGTGATCGGCGCGCTCACCAAGTTGAAGAGCTACCTCGACTATGGCGTGTTCCAGCCGATCCAGATCGCCGGGATCATCGCCTTGAACGAATGCACCGAGGAGCCCAAGCAGATACGCGAGGTCTACAGGGCTCGCCGCGACGTCCTGTGTGAGGGCCTCGAGCGGATCGGGTGGCCCATCACGGTGCCCCCGGCCACGATGTTCGCGTGGGCAGAGATACCCGAGCCCTTCAAGGCTATGGGCTCACTCGAGTTCTCCAAGTACCTCGTGCAGGAGGCGAAAGTGGCGGTGGCCCCGGGCGTCGGGTTCGGCCCCCTCGGCGACGACTACGTCAGGTTCGCTCTGGTCGAGAACGAGCAACGCATCCGCCAAGCCCACAGAGGCATCCGCCGCGCCCTAGAAACAACCGCACCCCACTGATGGAACGCTGAGTGAGCGAAAAGCGCGTGTGAGGCGCGCTTTTCGCTCACTCGGCGTTAGATGCGGCGGAGGGTGGCCGGGGGGATCGAGGCCTGCCGGCCGTCGGCGTGCACGATCGTCACTTCCGTCGGCCTGAGTTCAACGATGACCAGTGGGGCGTTCGCGTCGAGGCGGCCCGGCTCTCCCTTCAGACGGCGTCGCGAATACACCTCCACGTCGAGGGCCGGATCGTCGAGAGACAAGCGCGTCTTGCCGCGCTTCACATAGAGAGAGGAGCAACCGATCCAATCGGAGGTCCGGCCCCTATCGTCGGAGACGCGCACCTGAGGGTCGACGATCCTCTGCACCTTCCAACCGGAGCCGGCGATCGCCTCCCCGTCCGGACCCTCGATCGATCCGGGGACGGATACCCGGTCGCCTGCGTGCAGCATGTTGCCGAGCTCGTCACGGGCTCGGATGGCCGGCCGGTAGGCCTCGATCGAGAACATCCACCAGGCCCCCAACAACAACGCGAGGACGGCCACTCCCATCCACGCGCGCAGGACGTCGCCGAACCCTCCATCCCAGGAGGAGATCGTTACGAGGATGAGTAAGCCGGCGAACGCGGCTCCGGCCCATCTCATGAACTACTCGAGCAGCCCCCGGAGACAGAAGGACACCGCTTCGTCGGCGAGCTGAGGGCGATCCTCCGTGGCGTCGGGGTCGGTGCCGAAGTAGATCTCGACGAAATGGAAGGTTGCGCCGAGGATCCCGTGAGCCATCAGCTCTGGGTCGCCGTGGCGGATCTGGCCGGCAGCCATACCTTCCTTGATGTGTGCGGCGACGTCGCCGACCACGATCTGTTGCCCGGTAGCGACGAGGCTCGAGAACGCGTCGTAGCGCGCCGCGATCCGGATCAACGCAAGGAAGCCGGGCTCGGCGCGGAAGAATTCGATCGAGGAACGGATGCCCTCCTCGATCCGCGCGATCGGATCCTCGTGACCGACGATGGCAGCGTTCTGTCCACGCCTCAGTCGTAATAGAGATGTCTGCAGGAGCTCGGAGAAGAGGGCTTCCTTGGATGGGAAGTACCAGTAGAAAACACCCTTGCCGACGCCGACCGCGTCACAGACATCCCCGACCGTCGTCCCGTGATAGCTGTGGTCGGCGAAGAGGCGGGCGGCCGCCTCGAGCAGCTGCTCGCGCCGGCGGGTGCCCCTCTTGGTGAGCTTGCGTTCCTTCTTCGTCATAGCTTCAAGGCCCTCCGTCCGCCGACGACCGGGAGAGACAGTTTGCTTGCACCGAATGAGACGTTGACGGTTGCTCCTGAGGGGTCGGGGATCGTATAGCTCACGTCACTTCCGGCGATCACTAGAGCTATGCGATGGCCCTTCTTGAAGAGGTAGTCATCGCCGAAGAGCTCCCACTTGAACATGTACTCGGTCATCGGTAGCAGAGGAGAGCTCATCCGGAGGTCGGCGCGGTGCTTGGCATCTAGCCAGCCGCGGGTGACGATCTCGAGCGGATCCTTCCGGAAAGATCTCTTGGTGGTGAAGTAGCAGGGGTCGTCATCGTCGTTGCCTTCGCCATGACAGGACTCCTCATCCGTTGTCGAGACGCCGGGCTGCACGCGCCGTGCGGTTCCGTAGTCGACCAGAAGGGCTGTGAGGTTCGTGTCCGGCTTGTCTACGGTCGCGTTGATCTCGACGGTCATGCGTCCGCTGATGCGGACGTTCCTCTTCAGCACCTTGGTCTGGAACAGAAGGCGAGAGTCGCTCGGCGTGTCCGGGTTGGACACCATCGTGTTCTCGCCTTGGAGAGGATCGTCTGTGAAACTCGACGTCCCCCCATCGGGTGCCGCCTTCAGGAGTTCTCCGTCGGCGGTGGGGAAGAGCTTGACCCTCCGTGCGTTCTTGGCCGGCCACGTGGCTTCGCGGGACCAGCGTCCGTTCTCGCGCTGGATGTCGAGCATGGGCTCGTCCATGATCCCGTTTTCGACACCCAACAACCAGAAGTCGAACCACCGGTGAAGTGCCGTCACCCATTCGGTGCGTCTGAGATCGAACGGATCCACGTGCTCCATCTGCGATAGCCAGATCTTGCGCGGGACGCCGTGCTCGGCGAGCGCTTCCCACCAGGCCACGAAGTTGTTGGGCTTGACGTTGTAGTCGTTCAACCCATGGATGAGGAAGACCGAGGCTTTGACCTGGTCCACATCCTTCAGGTAGTCGCGCTCGTCCCAGAAAGCGTTGTAGTCACCCCTCGGATCCGCGGCTTGGGCCACGATGGTGGTCCCCAGGACCATGCAGTAACCCTTGCCGGCAGCTTGGGCTTTCACCCAGTCGAGCCCCCGGGCATCGTCGTCACCGATGCCTGCATCGAGATACTCGAAGTTGGCGGGCGTCGCATAGGCGTTGAGATACTGCACCCCGTTGTTGAGGTGGTAGTCGTACCAGCGGCTGATGGCGGCGATCGGCACGATCGTGGTGAGGCCGGGGACGCCGGTCGATGCCGTTCCGTTGGCGACGGAGCCGTCATAGGACTTGCCGATCATCGCTACCTTGCCTGTGGACCAATCCGCTACGACCTCCTCGCCGGTGGCGGTGAAGGCGCGGCCCCTCCCGTTCAGCCAGTTGACCGTCGCCTCTCCGGCCTTCAGCTCACCCAGGCCTCCCAGCACCATGCAGCCCTCGGAGTTCCGAGTGCCGGGCATGTCTTGGAGGATGACCGCATACCCGCGGGGGACGAAGTAGTTGTCGTAGTACAGCGGGAAGAAGACCGGAGTGAAATCGCCGTCTTCGGGGGGCTTGATCTCGGCTTCGTTTCCGCGACCCCTGCCTTGGTAGTACGGACTCTGTTCGTAGATCACCGGGACCTCGAGCCCTTTGGCCGTCTCGGCCGGCCGGATGATGTCGGTCGCCAGGAGGTCCAGCTCTCCATCCAGGTCCCCGTCGATCGACGACTCGACATATACGGTCTCGCGGATCGCGTCGGCGTAGGAGAACACTGGTTGGCTGACGCCGTCGCGAACGAGGAAGGTCTGAGCAGACTGGGCCCCGGCGCCGGGAGCGGAGCTCCCCACCGCCGCCAAGGCCAAGATCACCGCTGCGATGCGAGTTGCCTTCATGATCTCCCGTCCTCAGCCGCGAGTCTCTCCGCCAGTTCGCCGACGAACAGCCCGGCGTCAGTGATGATGCCCTTCGACGCGAAGGACCCCCTGTCCATCAGCTTAGTGACCGTCGACTGCGCCATGTCGACGCACACGAGGGGGACGTCGGCCGGAAGGCAGTTGCTGGTGGCGATGCCGTGGAGCATCGTGCCTGCGACAACACACATCCCTACGAGATCGTCTCCGCCCGGCCCCCAGATCATCTCCCTGAGTTTCCTTTGTACCTCGGGCATGTCGGTAACAACGTCGGGCAGAGGCCCGTCGTCCCTCACGCTGCCTCCGAAGAGGAAGGCAACGTTGTTGCGCACGAGGTTGAACACGATCCCGTCCGAGACCAGACCGGCGTCGACGGCGGCGGCGAGAGAGCCTGCCCGGCGGACCTCGTTGATCGCCCGGATGTGGTGGTCGTGTCCGTGCTCTGCGGGGATGCCCTTCTCGAGGTAGACGCCCAACGAGGTCCCGAACATGTGCGATTCGATGTCGTGCGCGGCGACCCCGTTACCGGCGAATAGAGCTTGCACGTAGCCGGCCTTGATGAGGCGGGACAGATCGGGCCCGGCCCCCGTGTGCACGATGGCCGGGCCCACCACCCACATGATCCTCTTGCCGTCGGCACGGGTCTTCCGCATCTGCTCGGCGACCTGATCCAAAAGGAGACTCTTGGGTTTCTCGCTGGATATCTCGGAGCTCATGAAACCGAACGCCGGGCCCGTCCCACGAGGTTTCTCGGGAGGGGTGACGCGGATCCCCAAACCACTCATGACGATGCTCATGCCGGGCTCGACGGCATCCATGGGGATCGTCCGCCCTCCCCCTGCCGTGACCACGACGCCGCAGTCCATCTCCGGGTGATCCACCTCGATCCACGTGCCGGCCACTCGGATCTCGGTGCGGAAACTGGTGGTCGAGTAGAAGCCGGGCGGGAACGCGCCCGCGATGTCGGCTTCGGCGAGCACCGCGTCTTCGACCTGCTCGGGGTTGGCACCGAGTGGCCGCAGCCTCTCGATGAGCCTTTCGAGGTCGTCCTCGTTCGATGCGGTGACCTTGATGCGCGCGAACGAAGGGTCCTCGTGCTTGACGCCGATCGTGAGATCCACGATCTCATAGGTCGATCCTGTTTCGATGATCTCGTCGAAGACGCGCGGCAGCATCAACGAATCGATCAGATGGCCCTCGAGGGTGACGATTGCCGAACTCAATCTGTTCCCTCGCGCGCCGGGGGTGGCGAGGCTCATCAAAGATGTTTGGAGCGCTTCTGGATGAACTCCAGGGTCCTCCGATTGACGTCTTCGCGGTCGAGATCGAGGGTCAGCACGTGATACGAGTCTTCGAACCACACCTGTTCCTTGTCCTCGGAACCCACCAGCGCCATGATCGTGTCGGCGTTGTGCGGAAGGACGGTGTGGTCTTTACGCGCATGCATCACCAGGATCGGGCACCGGACGGCCCCCAGGTTCGACTTCACGCGCTTCAAGAGCCGCAGTGCCTCGTGGGTCGAGGCCGTGGGCAGCCGGTCGTAGACGATCTCTCGGCCGTCGGGGTCGGCGATGTCGTTGCCGGCCCCAGGGAGCGACCGGACCACGCGCTTGAGGACGGGGGCGAGATGGCGCCGGGGGTCTCTGGATTCGATCCATCCGGCGATCGTCACCAGCCCTGCTATCTCATCGGGGTAGTGGGCCGCCAGGTCTAGAGACAGGGCCGCCCCGAACGAAAGGGCTACCACGAAGACCTCTTCGCGCTCCGCGGCCATGGTGTGGAAGGCGGTCTCGACGGCTTCCGTCCATTCATGAGCCCGGCGACCATTCAGGTCCTCCCATGTCGTGCCGTGACCCGGGAGCCGGGGAGCGCTAACGGCGATGCCATGGGCGGCGAGGTGCTCACCCAGCCCCCTCATCCCCTGGGGGCTTCCCGTATAGCCGTGGACCAGCAAAGCACCTACGGGACCCTCGCCCAAGGAGAATTCTTCCGCGCCGGTGATTATGTCGACCTGCACTCAACCTCCACTTCCGGTGCCTCTCTCGAGAAGTGCCCAGGATAGTCGTAACCCTTCAACCGTAACGGCGTCGTAACCGCCACGTAATGCCCCCGACACCACCATCGCCTAGCTTGTTCTGGCATGCCGTGTTAAAGAGTGGTTCGGGGAAGCGAAGAGGGAAGAGGGAGCTGGGGCGGTTGCTGTATTGGGTCATCAAGGCGATCCTCAAGCCGCCATTGAAGGGCCTGTATCGCATCAGGGTTCACGGGCTCGAGAACATCCCCAAGCAGGGGGCCGCGATCGTAGCGGCCAATCACCTCTCCTTCCTGGACTCTTTCTTCATCCCTCTCGTGATCCCGAGGCGCAAGGTGACGTATCTCGCCAAGGCCGACTACTTCAAGAGTTGGAAGACATCCTGGTTCTTCAAAGGTGCCGGTCAGATCTCCTGTGAGCGAGAGGGCGGGTCCAAGTCCCAGCAGTCACTCGAGATCGCCTTGGATGTGCTGAAAGACGGCAACCTCCTGGGGATCTACCCGGAGGGCACCCGGTCGCCGGATGGATACCTTTACCGGGGCAGGACGGGCGTGGCGCGACTGGCGTTGGCGGCGGGCGTTCCGGTGATCCCGGTCGGACTGGTCGGTACCGAGGACGTGATGCCGAAGGACGCGAAGATCCCTCGGCTCACGGGACGTATCAAGGTCGACGTGAAGGTGGGCAAGCCGCTCGACTTCTCCCGTTACGCCGGTAAGGAGCGCGATCGCGTCGTCTTGCGCGCCATCGCCGACGAGATCATGTACGAGATCATGCAGCTATCGGGCCAGGAGTACCGAAACGAGTACGCGTCGCGGACCTCAACCGAGCCCCTGCCTGCGGATCGCTGGGACGACATCGACCTGTCAGAAGAAGCCCTGGTCGGTTAGAGCACCCAGCCTTTAGATCTCTCGACGGATCGTCTCCACCCGTCGTATGCGGCATCCGCCCGCTCTCGATCGGCCGCAGGTTCGAACTCGGCTTCTGCCGACCAGTTCTCGGCGATGTCGTCGGTAGATGTCCACACACCTTCGGCGAGGCCGGCTAGGTAGGCCGCTCCGAGGGCGGTCGTCTCGAGCATCGCCGGGCGTCTGACGACGACGCCCAATTGATCGGCCTGGATCTGGCACAGAAGATCCATCGCACTCGCTCCGCCGTCGACCCTGAGCTCGGTGAGCGGCAGACCCGTGTCGGCGGTCATCGCATCGACGACATCACGGGTCTGGAAAGCCATCGCCTCCACGGCGGCACGCGCGAGATGCGCCTTCGTGGTCCCTCGCGTTATCCCGATGTAGAGGCCGCGGGCGTACGGGTCCCAGTGGGGTGCGCCGAGGCCGACGAAAGCCGGGACGAGATAGGTGCCCCCGGCGTCCGGGACCGATCCTGCGAGGGGGCCGGCCTCGCTCGCTTCTTCGATGATCCCGAGACCATCCCGGAGCCACTGGACCGCGGCCCCCGTGACGAAGATGCTCCCCTCCAGCGCATAGACGGGTCCTGCACCGATGTTCCAGGCCGCCGTGCGCAGGAGCCCATGGTCGCTGGTTGGTGGAGAGGCGCCGGAGTTCATCAGGACGAACGAACCGGTTCCATAGGTGTTCTTGGCCATGCCGGGGGTGAAACAGGCTTGGCCGAACAGAGCCGCTTGCTGATCGCCGGCGACACCCGAGATGGGGACCGCTGCACCGAACAGCTCCGAGCGCGCCTCGCCGAACCGGCCCGACGAAGGGACGATCTCCGGAAGTAATCGCTCGGGAACCTTGAGCGCGTCGAAGATCCAGGGGTCCCAGGACGCATCATCGAGGTTGAACAGCATCGTTCGCGATGCGTTCGAGCATTCGGTCGCGTGGACGCCACCGGTCAGGTTCCAGATCAACCACGTGTCGATCGTGCCCACAGCGAGGTCGCCGCGCTCGGCGCGTTCGCGCAGGCCGGGCATGTTCTCGAGGTACCAGATGATCTTCGTTGCCGAGAAGTACGGATCGAGGACGAGACCCGTTCGCCTCGACAACTCCTGTTCGAGGCCTTCGCCGCGCAACCGCTCGCAGATCTCGGCCGATCGCCGGCATTGCCACACGATCGCGGGGGCCACCGGTTGTCCGGAGGAGCGGTCCCACAACACGGTTGTCTCTCTCTG
>JBKJYP010000074.1:0-8930 GCA_046715695.1 Actinomycetota bacterium
ACACCGACTTGATCAGAACGCGCCAATATGGCGCGTTCTGATCAAGTCGGCGGATTAGTCGGCGATCCGTAGGGCTACGGCCGGGGCCGTTGATGCGGCTCGTGCTGCGGGCCACGCTGTGGCCAGCAATGCCGCCAGCAACGTCCCTCCACAGAGGAGGCCCACCTGCCCCCACGGCACGTCGAACGACACCGACTCTCCGAATCCGCCGGTCGAGATCAGCTGCTGAGCGGTGACGATGGCAAGAGCGCTGCCGGTGATGATGCCCTCGGCCGCGACGAAACCAGACTCGATCAGGAAAGCCCTGCCGACCTGAGAGGAAAGGGCGCCTAAGGACCTGAGTACGCCGATCTCCCGGCGACGATCCCTGACGGCCCTGATCATGACGACGCCCAGCCCTGCGATCCCGACGATCAGGCCGAGAGCGAGGTAGCCCTGCATCAATCTGAGGATCTGCAACGGGATACGCGCCGCCTCCTCGACGATCGCGCGGAACGTGTCGGCCTCGACCCCTCGCGGCAAGAACAGACCCTGCAGCCGTATCGCTAGTTCCTCCGCCGCGGCATCGTTGCCCTCGGCGTCGATGTAGAAGCGCGAGGGCGTGGCGCGGTCGCCCAGCGCCTGCTCGATCGAATCACGCGACATCAGGGGCCCCGAGAAACTCGGATCCTCCCCGAAGATGCCGATGATCCGTCGTGGCACCCCTTCGCCGGTCGTGGGGTCGACGACCGCGATGGTGTCGCCGGGTTCGAGGATCGCGGGGCCCCCGCTTCCGCCCTCCAGGAATATCGCGGAGATCACGACCGTGCGGGGGTCCTCCAAGAGCGTCTCCCAGACGGCATCAGCATCGAGGCCCGGGAGGCGTTCATCGAGCGCGGGCGGTCCTATATCGACGAATGCCTCATCGATCCCCGAGGCCGGCCAAGGTTCGGGGATGAGGTTGTCCTTCGTGTCGAAAAGAGGGATGCCGTAGCGCAGCACCGAGACGTCCGTGACACCGTCGACGGCTTTGATGTCGGTTCTCTTCGGGGGCGCTGCCGATGAGCTGGTAGCCACGAGATCGAACCCACCGGCAGCCCTCTCGGTGAATTCGTCGACCTGCCCCTCGAAGATCGACGACAGAACAGTTAGCAGCACCATCGTGAAGATCACCAGCGCGAACATGCCGATGCTCAGGGCGGTCCGGAACCGTCGCGCCAGCGGATATGCGAGGCCGAGACGGAGCGACAGGCTGTGTGCTCGTAAGGGGGCGAACATCTTGGCGATATATTCCTGGTTGAAGCTGATCAGCAACACGGCCGAGAACGTCAGCAGGACGCCTTGCATCACGAACGCGAATATCTCGCCGTAGTCGAAGAACCCTCCATCCAAGATCCTGTCGCCGAAGATCCCCCATAGGAGCGTCCCGGTCGCCGCACCGATCACAGCGACACGGCGGGACACTAGTTGGGAGAGCCCGGGCAAGAGTCCGAAGAGGACGATCGGTAGCCCGAGGATCGATCCCGCCCAGGCCCTCGCATCGCCGACCGATGAAACGAACCAGGCGGCCCCCAACAGTGCTGAGAGAACGCCTATGAAGATCGACCTGCGTCGCACCCTCTGCCGCGGGGGCTCGGGCAGTTCCCTGATCGCTCGGATCACATTCAGCCTGCTGATCCGGATGCTCGTCCCCGCGGTGACGATCAAGCAGAAGATCGTGCCCAGCATGAAGCCGCGAGCGACACTCGATGGTTGAGCATCAAGCACCAGGCGCAGAGACAGGACATCTGAGTTGCCGCTGAAGATGGGGGCCGCGATCGCCACGATCGCCCAACCCACGACGATCCCCAGGATCGCACCGACGATATTCGCGATGAGCGCGTAGCCTGCCCCCTCGATCAAGAAGCCACGGATCATGTCCGACCGTTTCATCCCCATCGCCCGCAACATCCCCAGCTGGGACCTGCGCTCCTCGGCCAGCATGACGAAGACGTTCACCAGTAAGAGAAGGCCGGCGATGACGGCGAACGCTCCGATACCGAGGAAGACCTGCTCGAACGCCGAGCCTCCCTCCTCCGCGATCCTGAGTCTGTCCGCCTTGATCGGTTCAACGCGTAACGACGCGCCTTCGAGCGCATCCTCGATGGCCGCAACCGCTTCGTCGGTGCGCCCGGCCCCCGAGATCACGTCGCCCTCGTTGGAGAACAGGAAGAGGTCGTCCGCCGGGCGTGCCTTGCCCTCCGGGACGCCGGCGTCGAGGAACTCTGCATAGACATCCTCGATCGTGCCGGGAGCAACGAACACGTTGGGGGAGGAGCTTTCACCGGTGAGCCACAAGCCTGCGAGGCCTCGCTCGGGGAGGATCTGTTCGACTGTTAAGACCATCGGAGGTCCGTAGATGTAGACCGTGATGGAAGCGCCCTCTTCTATCTGCAGTGTCTCCGCGAGCGTTTCGGTGATGGCAGCTTCTCCGAACGCCGGAGTGTCGCCCTCTATCCCGGTGGCCTCCTCATCCCGGCCGAATGCCCGGGCTTGCCCGAAGTCCATCTCGAGCACCTGGGCTCCGGGTTCGCCGACGACTCCCCCATCGGTTTCCGCCGACGCTGCAGCGGGGAGCGAGCGGACGACCATGGCGCCGTCGAGCGACGGGTCCTCCAACCCTGTCAGCTCCGTCATCACGCCCGCGGAATGCTCAGACGAAACGGTGACGACCTCGTCCACCTCTCCGAGTTGAGTGAAGGCCGTGGCCTGGATCGACGACTGAAGGGTGTCGCCCACGATGAAGCTCCCGGTGATGATCGCGGCCCCCAAGAGGCTTCCTGCGATCACGAGCGCGCTCTCACCTGGGCGCCGCGTCGCGGAGCGCAGGGCAAGCTTGAAGATGACCGGCCGGCGGCGCCACTGCCATACGAGGGCGGCCGCGAGGAAGCCCGCCAGCCAAAGGGCGGGGATCACCTGCGCCGGGCGTTCTTGCGGGCGACGGGTTTCTTGGTGGTCGTTCTCTTGCGGGCGGTGGCTTTGCGCGTAACCGTCTTCTTTCGCGCCGCCGGCTTCTTAGCGGTGGTTTTCTTGCGGGCAACTGTCTTCTTGCGGGCTGCCGGCTTCTTCCGCACCGGTGGTTTCTGACGAGGCGTCGTCTTCAGGATGGGCGCTTCGACCGCGAGGGGCGGGAGAACTCTCTCCGTGGTGCCTTCGATGGCTCCGTCGCGCATCAAGATCACTCGGCCGGCCACCGAACCGATCGCTGCATCGTGCGTGACAAGCACGATCGTCAAACCTTCCTCGTTGAGCTCGACCAACAGGTCGAGCACATCCGCGGCGGTCTCAGAATCGAGGTTCCCTGTGGGCTCATCGGCCCACACGATCGAAGGAGAGCCCGCCAAGGCGCGAGCGATGGTGACGCGTTGTTGCTCTCCACCCGAGAGCTCGTTCGGGTGGTGATGCTTGCGATCCTTCAACCCCACCCGATCCAGGGTCCTCTCCGCCCTTCGCCGAGCACGGGTCTGGGAGACACCGGCGAGCAAGAGCGGGAGCTCCGTGTTCTCGAGGGCGGTGAATACAGGGATGAGATTGAAGGACTGGAAGATGAAGCCCATCTTCTTGGCGCGGTGAACACTCCGCTGCGCATCCGACATCCGGTGGATGTCGCGGCCCTCGACGACCACGTTGCCCGTATCGATGTCATCGAGCCCCGAGAGACAGTTCAACAGCGTGGTCTTCCCTGAGCCCGAAGGGCCCATGACGCCGAGGAACTCGCCTTTATGGATCGAGATCGTGAGGTCGCGCAGCGCTTGGACCGGACCCGCCTCGGTTCGGTAGAGCTTGGAAACCCCTTGGGCCTCGAGGATCAGGCGCGAAGAAGCCGGGCCTTCCTCGAAAGAAGACCCGGTTTCCTCTGGTTGCTCCGATATCAGCAGTGGGCGGTAGTCCCGTTTGTCCTGGCCGATCGTCGAGACGATCGGCTCTGTTCATCCACTTCTATTCAGCGGGTGCGGCCTCGCCGTCGGCAACCCCGGCCCCCGCAAGCTCGACGGGAGGATGGTCGGGGGTCCGCTCGGTCTTGCGGAAGACGATCTCGTCCTCACCCGAGTCGTTCTTGCCGACGTCCACGATGATCGTGTCTCCGGCTGCGTACTCGTGCCAGAGGATCTTCTCCGAAACCGGGTCCTCGACCAGTCGCTGGATCGCTCGGCGCAGCGGCCTCGCTCCCAATGAGGGGTCGTAACCGCGTCGTGCGAGCAGATCCTTGGCGGGTTCGGTTAGCTCGATGCCGACATCCTGGCTCTCGAGCTGCGCGGCGACCCTGCGGATCATCAGGTCGACGATCAGCGTGACCTCAGGGCGGGAGAGTTCGTGGAACACGATGACCTCGTCGATCCTGTTCAGGAACTCGGGGCGGAAGTTCTTCTTGAGCTCTTCCTGCACTCGCTCCTTCATCTTGTCGTAGGTCAGCTCCTCGCCCGCTTGCCCGAAGCCCATAGCCGGCTTGCGCAGGTTCTGGGTACCGAGGTTCGAGGTCATGATGATGACGGTGTTCTTGAAGTCGACAGTCTTGCCCTGTGCATCGGTCAAGCGGCGGTCTTCTAGTTTCTGCAGAAGCGTGTTGAAGACGTCCGGGTGCGCTTTCTCGATCTCGTCGAGTAACACGACTGCGTAGGGACGGCGACGGACGGCCTCGGTGAGCTGACCGCCTTCTTCGTAACCGACGTAACCCGGAGGTGAACCGACCAAACGGCTGACGGTGTGCTTCTCCATGTATTCGCTCATGTCGAGCTGGATCAGCGCATCTTCGTCACCGAAGAGGAACGCCGCCAGAGCCTTCGCCGTCTCGGTCTTACCGACACCCGATGGTCCGAGGAAGATGAACGATCCCGCAGGACGTTTGGGGTCCTTCAGCCCGGCACGCGTACGGCGGATCGAGCGAGAGACGGCTTCGATCGCGTCGTGCTGGCCGATGATGCGCGTGTGCAGCTCGTCTTCCATGCGCAGCAACTTTGCGGTCTCTTCCTCGGTGAGAGCCATGACGGGGATGCCTGTCCATGAGGAGAGGACCTCAGCGATCTCTTCCTCGTTGACCTCGGCGAGAACCTCGCCCTCGGCCGCTCTCCACTCGTCTTCCCTCTCGGAGCGGTCGGAGATCAGTCGCTTCTCCTCGTCCCGGAAAGATGCCGCGCGCTCGAAGTCCTGGGCCTCGATAGCCTCTTCCTTCTTGCGCCGGACGTCCGCGATCTTGTCTTCGAGCTCGCGGTAGTCGGGCGGAGCGCTCATGCGGCGGATGCGCAGACGAGAACCGGCTTCGTCGATCAGGTCGATCGCCTTGTCCGGCAGGAAGCGGTCGGAGATGTAACGGTCGGCGAGGTTCGCCGCCGCGACGAGACCCTGGTCCGTGATCTGGACCCGATGGTGCGCCTCGTACCGGTCGCGGAGCCCTTTGAGGATCTCGATCGTGTGAGCGACGGACGGCTCCGGCACCTTGATGGGCTGGAACCGGCGCTCGAGAGCCGCATCCTTCTCGAGATGCTTGCGGTACTCGTCGAGCGTCGTTGCACCGATCGTCTGGAGCTCGCCGCGCGCCAGCATCGGCTTGAGGATGCTGGCGGCGTCGATCGCACCTTCCGCGGCGCCTGCACCGACGAGGGTGTGGAGCTCGTCGATGAACAGGATGATGTCGCCGCGAGTCTTGATCTCCTTCAGAACCTTCTTGAGACGCTCTTCGAAATCACCGCGGTAACGCGAGCCGGCGACGAGCGCACCAAGATCGAGCGTGTAGAGCTGGCGTCCGGCGATCGTCTCGGGGACCTCGCCGCGCACGATCCGCTGCGCCAAGCCCTCGACTATCGCGGTCTTGCCGACACCGGGCTCGCCGATGAGGACGGGGTTGTTCTTGGTCCGGCGAGAGAGAACCTGCATCACGCGCTCGATCTCGTTCTCGCGACCGATGACGGGGTCCAACTTGTTCTCGCGCGCCAGCTGAGTGAGGTTCCGACCGAACTGGTCAAGCACGAGCGATCCTTGCGGGGTCTCGCCGGAGCCACCGCCAGCCGCTTCCTTCGTGCCGGAGTAGCCGGACAGCAACTGGATGACCTGCTGGCGAACCTTCGTGAGATCCGCACCAAGCTTGACGAGCACCTGCGCGGCAACACCTTCACCCTCGCGGATGAGACCAAGCAGGATGTGCTCGGTGCCGATGTAGTTGTGTCCGAGCTGGAGCGCCTCGCGCAATGACAGCTCGAGAACCTTCTTGGCTCGCGGGGTGAATGGGATATGGCCCGACGGGGGGGATTGTCCGGCACCGATGATCTCTTCGACCTGCTGGCGCACCTTCTCGAGCGAGATCCCCAGTGACTCGAGCGCCTTAGCGGCAACGCCTTCACCCTCGTGGATCAAGCCGAGCAGGATGTGCTCGGTACCTATGTAGTTGTGATTGAGAAGCCTCGCCTCTTCTTGGGCCAGGACAACCACCCTGCGGGCCCGATCGGTGAACCGTTCGAACACTGGGCCACGCCTCCTTGTCTGTTCGACCGCTCGCCTAGCCGACCGGTCTTCTTTTCTAGTCGCTTCTATTCCTTGTTGGGCATTCTAAAGGGGCGGTGTCTCTAAACCGCTTCTTCCTGCTCTGTACCCCCTAGAACGCCAAGGTCCCCTCAAACGTTCCCAGAAGAATCGAAGGAGGGGCCGACCGCCGAGCCCCTAGAGATCTACGGGTCTAAGGGAGAGGGTCCCAAAGAGACGACCAGGGTCTGGCCTTCCACAACCCCAACCAGCCAGGGTGGGTGCCGCTCAAAGCACCTGACCTCAGGGATTTGCGCCGTTGTCTCGTAGGCGCTGAACATCGTCGGTGCGACGTTGGCGGATCGATCGTCGAACGACAACCCAGATAGCCGCTCCAACCACCAACAGGCTACCCAAAGCGCCGACGAACTCCGGCCAAGCCGGCAGGTCGATGCTCATTCGTGGGCCTCCCTAGGAATCCCCGCATGCGCAAAAACGTCTGAGAAACTCCACCATCCCTGGTAGCAAAGGGTAGCCGTCAGCACCGTCCCAATTTTGAATCCTGAGCGGGATGAAGGCGGTTTCATCCGCTGAAACTTGCAGCTTGATAGCCGATGCCCAGGAAGCCTACGATGATTCCACACAGGGCGAGAGCTGCCCCAGCAGAAGAGCCTCCTGACTTTTTGTTCGTAACCATTGCATGGACCCCCAGGCCGATAGCCAGGAGCGAACCAACACCTCCGAGCCAGGCTAAGCCCAAGAACACCGATGCGAGCGCCTCAAAAAAAGACTCATGCTGTTTGGGCCTGCGCTTTTCAAGCTCTTGCAAAATTTCACCCTCTTCCTAGCAGAAGGTCTTCCCTACTTAGTACGAAAGCCACAGGGCAACCGCGCCATAAGCCTCTGCACGCGCGGCGGTCACATGATAAGCACCGATCGCTTCGACCGAAGCTAGATCCACTCCTAGGTAGACCGGATCAGTCGATTGTGAAGTGTGGGGTCCCAGGAGGAACGGTGCCGCATTTCCCGTTGGACAGGTTGGCACGAACGCCACTGCGGGAGGTGGGTCGTCGTAGTAGTAGCAGCCCCCCATCACGGAAACGTTGTGGAGATTGGGATTGCCCCAGGTTCGGTTGACTCCTGAGTTGTGATGGTGACCATCACAAGAAGGAGGAGATCGATGCCCAAAGCGTTCCCCGAGGAGTTCCGCCGCGATGTCGTGGCGGTCGCGAGGAAGAGGGAAGTCCCGATTGCCGAGATCGCCAGGGATTTCGGGGTCTTGGCGTCGTGCGTTCAGCGGTGGCTGAAGCGCACCGAGATCGAAGAGGGCGTCCGTGACGGACTCACCCTCACCGAAGAGGCCGAGATCCATGAGCTCCAGAAGCGCAACCGCCTGCTCGAGCAGGAGAACGAGGTGCTCCGCCGCGCGGCTATCTTTCTCGGTAAGAGCCTCCTCCCAAAATGATGTACCAGATGGTCAGTGACCTTGCCGCCGACGGGATCCCCGTGGTGGTGACCTGCCGGGTGCTGGGCTTTTCACCGCAGGCTTTCTACAAGTGGAAGGCCAACCCCGTGTCCCAGCGCGACTGGGACGACGCCCATCTCGTCGACGCAGCCCGCACGATCCACGCAGACGATCCTGTCTTCGGCTACCGCTTCATCACCGACGAGCTTGCCGGCGAGCACGGGATCGCGGCCAGCGAGAACCGGGTTCAGCGTCTGTGCAGCGCCCATGGCATCCACTCGGTACTGGCGAAGAAACGAGGCCGCTGGGCGAGACCGAAGGAACCGGTCCACGGACGATCTCGTGAAGCGTGCCTTCGGAGCCAAGGCTCGTAACGAGTTGTGGTTTGCCGACATCACCGAGCATCCAAGGGCTGAGGGCAAGCTCTACCTGCGCCATCAAGGACGCGTTCTCGGGCCGCATCGTCGGCTATTCGATCGACTCGCGAATGAAGGCGTCACTGGCGGTCGCGGCGCTGCGCAATGCGATCGCGCTACGAAGACCGGTCGGGACGATTGTGCACTCGGACCGCGGCAGTCTTGCTCCGGCAAGTTCGTGCGGGCCCTCCGCTCGGCCGGCCTCGTCGGGTCGATGGGTCGCACCGGGGACCTGCGCCGACAACGCCGCAATGGAGTCGTTCTTCGCCCTGGTGCAGAACAAACGTCTTCAACCGCCAACGTTGGCTGACGGCCGAGGAACTGCGTCTCGCGATCGTGGTCTGGATCGAACGCACCTATCACCGCCGCCGTCGGCAGCGAACCCTCGGCAAGCTCACCCCTATCGAGTTCGAAGTAGTGCACGAGGTTGCCTATGCTGCATGAACAACATCAACCCCGCGAGTCAACTGAAGCAGGGGCAATCCCAGACAATGAATGCCCCCAAGCCCAGCCGGTAGCACGTACGGCGTCGAACGGACCGCGCCCGTCGGGCTCGGGTCGTGCCCTCGTAAGCGGGC
>JBKJYP010000075.1:0-6669 GCA_046715695.1 Actinomycetota bacterium
AGGAGGGCGATCAGGATCGGACGGCCTCGGGCTCTGAGCATGTATCCATTATTCTAGGACTTGAGCGAGGCGTATCCCTTTTCGACGTCGTGCACATGGTGTACGGGGTCATGGATCAGGTAGCGGCCGAAACTCTCGATGGTGAATCGGGCGCCGTCGCTCCGGGTCCCGGTGCGAGACCATTGCTCGCCCGACACGCCATCGAACCGGATCGCTAGATCGACGGCGGCTTCTTGTATCTCGTCCGCCACGACAGAAGGCTCTTGGTTCTCATACCGTTTCTCGATCGCAGTGACGTTCTGGTCCCAGTTCGGATAGGCGGGATCATCTTCATCGAGCATCAGTCGCAACCGGTAGTCGTACAGAGCGAAGACATCTCGCACGTGACATCCGTATTCGAGCGCGGACCAGATCTCGTCTGAAGGACGGATCTTTGCCTGGGGATGGGCCAGCAGCTCTATCCAAAGCCGCGCGTTCTCGCGGATCATCGAGCCGAGCGATCCCCGGGGGGACCCTTGAACGTCGAAGCCACATTCAGGGCAGGTACGTTCGAGTACCCAGGTCCAGTCTTTGGTGTCGGGCTCTATCGGCATCCCGACATTCCTACAACGAAGGCGGTCCTTCATGGGAGCCGGGGCGAGGAGACATGTGGAGGGCCGATATGAACGTGGCCGTGCGTTGGCTGCGCACGGCCGGGTCATCCGTCGAGCCGATCACCTTGAGGAAGTGGGCCTGATCGGATGGCTCCATCCGAAGGAAGGAGTCGAGCACGTCTGCTTCTTCGAGGGCGGCCATGAGCCGCTCCGTGAACTCGTCCACGAATGGGTCGCCGGGAAGATCCGGCAGCGACTCCTCGATGTCGGACATGGCTAGGCGAAACCTTGGTGTTCATCTTCTGAAACCCACTCCGTTGGCTGGAGGGGGCCCAAGCTGATAGCCGCAACGAGTGCATCTATCCGATGCCAGTGAGACTCGTCGTTACGAGCCTTGCCGACCCAGCGGGCGAACTCCTGTTGGTCCTTGACGGGCAGAGCTAAGAAAGCCTGCAGGGCATCGGCTTTAGCCAAGCGCTCGAGAAGGTCTTCGGGAGTGATCTTCTCGGCGTCACTCACCGACGACTCGCAGTGGAGTCACGGGCTTGACCGGCTTCCCTCGGACGAGGTCGTTGAGCTCACCTATCGTCTTCACGGCCGCTTCAGACAATTCCCTCTTCTCGGGGTCCAGGAGGTTGTCCCAATCCTTGCCCAAGAGGAAGATCTGACCTTTGAGGACGGTGATGAGGGTCTTGACCTCATTAGGGACGAGGTTTGTATCCATGGGACGGGACCCTTCCCGTCAACGGTATCGACCTAGGTGGCCATCTTGCTGAGGCCGTTGGCGAATAATCGTGCGCCTCCAGCATACTCCTTTTTGCGATGAGTTTTGGGGCGAAAACCGGTCTTATCCAGGGATGAGACCGGATTATCACAAGGTTTTGCTTCTTGACGTCGGCAAGCTGGTGAGGCCAGACGCGGTCACCGTCGATGCACTAGCCAGGCTCCAGCTTGCGGTCGGTCGCGCCGGGCTACGTCTCGTACTCGTGCAAGCAGATGAGGATCTCCGCGAGCTCGTGGCATTCATGGGTCTTGCCGGTGTTCTCGAGTGCGGAGAGCTATCCCTCGAGATGCGGGGGGAGGCCGAAGAGCGGGAAGAACTTCGCGGTGTCCAGGAAGAAGCAGATCCCCGTGATCACCCCGTCTGAGATCTCGAGAACCTGGAGGGACCACGGTTCGAACCCGCCATCCGGGCTGGGCTTGTACTGACCGAACGCCGGCGCCCCGTTCGCCGAGGTTGGGATCAAGCGTGAGCCGTCACATCCGATGCCGGGCCCGAGGCACCAAGTGACGATGTCCTCGTGACCGATCAACCACAACTTGTAGGGAGGCATCGACCATGAGGCGTCTTCGTGGAGCAGCGCCGTGAGCGACTCCATGTCGTATCTCTCGAACGCATCGACATAACGGGCCAGCAAAGCTTGCTGCTCTTCATCCATCGGCTGCGCGGGCGTGTCGGTGGAGACATCCGCTTCGCTCAGGGCGGCTCGGGCGCGCTGGAGGGCGCTGTTGACGGACACCTCGGTCGTTTCGAGGAGCTCCGCGACCTCACTTGCCTTCCAACGAAGGACCTCTCGCAGGATCAGAACGGCCCTCTGCTTCGGAGGGAGATGTTGCAGCGCCGAGACGAAGGCGAGGCGGATCGAATCGCGCAGCTCGGCGATCTCTGCTGGATCGCTGTTCGAGGGCGTGACGCGGGCATCGGGCATCGGCTCGATCCATGTCACCTCTGCCAAGGGCTCCCCCAGGAAGGCGATATCTGCCGCTCCCGCCGGGCCCAGATCCATGGGGCGGGCCCGTCGCTGGCTTCCGCCGAGCATGTCGAGGCACACATTGGTGGTGATCCGATAGAGCCATGAGCGCAGGGCGGCGCGGCCCTCGAAACCCTCGAAGCTCCGCCACGCCCTCAGGAATGTCTCTTGAACAGCATCTTCGGCTTCGAAGGTCGAGCCGAGCATCCGGTACGCATACGACGTCAGCTCCGCCCGGTGTCGTTCCAGTTGGAGCTCGCGCTCCTCGGTTAACTGGCTTGTAGCCATCTCGGTCACCACTACAGCCTAAGACGGATCCCATGCGCGAAACTCATCGCTCCGAACCGAAGACCTCGAGGGAGCAGGAGCCGATCGACGCCCATGTGATCTGCCGACAGGACGACCTCGTGATCCGTCGGATGTTCGACGAGGATGCCCAGTACGAGCTGATGGTTCGCTGGCGCAACGCCCCGCATGTTCGTGAGTGGTGGGATCCTGACCTCCCACCACTTACCTTGGACGCTGCCAAGGAGGAGTACCGGGCCGACACGGTTCCGGGGTCGCCGTCCACGGCTTGCATCGTCGAGCTCGGCGGCGAGCCCGCCGGGTTCATTCAGTTCTATCGATGGGGCGCTTTCCCGGAGGACATGCGCGAGCTGGGGCTATCGCTGGACCCAGGGACGTGGGGGATCGATCAATTCATCGGCGAGCAAGGGCTCCTAGGGCGGGGGCTCGGCACGAGGATGGTCCGGCTACTGTGCGATCACCTGCAGGACACAGGCCCGGACCCCGTTGCCCTGCTTGCCGAGGTCGGGAACGACCGAGCGATCCGCTGCTACGAGAAGTCCGGCTTCGAGAGGAGCGCCCAGGTCCTAGACACCGACACCCGGGGCGGAGAGCGGGTCCAGAGCTGGCTGATGATCAGGCATCTCTCAGGAGGGTTCGTATCGCGGGCGCCACTCATCGATCGATAACTGTCAGGAACGACCCCTCGGACCAAACACCCCCCCGGAGAGCGCCGAGCGCGTCGAACGAAGCCTGTAGGTAGCGAGCGATCGTCCCTACATCGAGTGCATACCCACGATGCTCATACATCGTGACTTCCTGGTCATCGACGATCGTTCGCAACAAACCCTCGGCCAGGCCCAATGGTGTCCCCTCGCCGATAGTGGTCAGCAACTCCCGATCGAAGCAGGCAGCTCCTAGGAAGGAAAACCCGCGGCCACTATCCTCACGGCGGTCGACGAAGCGGAACCTCTCGCCTTCCAAGACGAAGTCCGATCGATCCTCGACCGCACGGACTGCGAGCGTGCACGGCCGGGCACCTCGTTCGTGGGCATCGAGGAGCGAAAGCAAAGAGATGTCGCTGACGAGATCGCAGTTGTATGTGACAACCAGGGGTGCCAGCTTCGGCAACAGATAGCGAAGCGTGCCGGCTGTCCCCAAAGGTTCATCGCCCTCATCCAAAACCTCAACATCTGGGTGGTTACGCAGGTGGGCGTGAAGGGGTTCGGCGAGATGGCTGACGTTTACGAAACGGGACTCCCACTCGATCCCGGATCCATGAGCCAGGGCAAGATCGATGAGAGGAACGTCGAGGATCGGGATCAGGGCTTTGGGCACCCGGTTCGTCAAGGGCTGCAACCGGGTACCTCTCCCGGCCGCGAAGACGACCTGAGTCCTTAGGCCCTGGGTCCTCAGGAAGTCGTGCAGCGAGTCTGCCAGTAGTCACCACATCCGGGCCCGGTGGCGCCGAGATTCTTGATCGCGCCCATGGGGATCACCGGCAACGTGATCGAAGACGGGTACTCCTGGTCGCCGTAGACGAGTGTGTTCATGGAGACGGGTTGGCTCGACTGCACGGCGAAGGAGTAGTTGCTGTCGATCGCAGGCGGAGCAGTGATGACGATCACCAAACGGTGCCCGGGTCGGAAGACATGAGCGACAGGCCAGACCTCGATCTTGTAAGAGACGGTCTCACCCGGCGGTACCTCCACCGAAGTTTCATGTGGCCTGAACGGCCGGTACATGAAGCGAGGACGCGATGGATCGACGTCGCTGTAGTCGCTGCGTGCCGGGTCGATCTCCATGTGGCTGGCCTTCAGCCATCCTCGGGTCAAAAACGTCAATGTGCCGGTGGACTCGTCTTCATCGATGACCTGAACGAACAGGTCCGTATCGTTGCCGAGCACCGAGAGGTACAGGTCGGCGACGATGGGGCCGGCGATCGCCCACGGCTGCTCAACCACGGGACCACGCAACATGATCTGGTCGGGTCCGTCCCGGCTCGTCAAAGGTGGGCCGAGGCCGGGACCGGCTTGGTAGAGCCACGACTGACGCCTCGTACCCGAGAAGTAATCGTCGGAGCCTTGGGCGCAATCCGCGTCCTCGGTCGAGAGAACCTTGCCGTCGCACATGAAGAAGGTCTTCCAACGCGTCCCGTTCAGGGGCCAGGCGGTCGCGTCGTGGTGCCCGTTGGACACGAGCCGGCCCTCCTCATCGGGGTGCAGCTCGAACAAGGTGCGGATGGAGGCCTTCTTCACACCTCTCCCATCCGCGGTCCTCATCCCCCACCTGGGGTCGGGGAGGATGCCTCGCATCCAATGATCCATCCAGGCTTTCCTGTCCGCCCAGGTCTCGAAGGCCGCCACGTTGGTGTCGTGATCGCCGTTGGTCTGTAGCAACCGCTTAGGCACACCTGGTCTCACCGACTGCCACAGACGCGCCGTCCCCCGGTCTCCGGTCTGTTCGTCGTTGAAGGTCCCCGTGATGTGGATCGGCACGTTGATCCGGCCTATATAGGTGATCAAGGAGACACGGTGCCAGTACTCCGAGTCCATGCCTTGAGAGACAAACCCGTTGATGATCGGGTCGTTCCCGACATCGACGGTGTGCGAGGCCGTGTTGACCGCGCACCTCCGACCGTTGTCGTTGTCGGCGTTGCGCGCGATCCCCTGCACACTCCCACCGACCACGTGATACGCGTTCCGGATCCCGAGGTACCAGAGAGGTGGGAACAGCGTGTTGAGCACACCGCCGGGGAACGTGATTCCTCTGTAGTTGTCATCCACCAGCCCCGAGACGGTCATCGCTACAAGGTGTTCGGGCTGATGCGACGCGATCAGTACTGCCGTTGCTCCGCTATACGAATGGCCGAGCAAGCCCACCTTGCCGTTCGACCAGGGCTGCTCCGGGATCCAATCATCGATCACCTCGGCCCCAGCTCGAGCATGATCCACGTTGTAAAGAGAGAACTCGCCCGACGAGCAACCGGTTCCCGGCAAGCTCGCATGCACGACGACGTAATCGTCGTCGTATCGGAAGGCGGAGGTCCCGCGATGACTGTCATCTGCCAATGGGGGTTCTTCCTCCGGGCAGGAACCGGGCTGGGGGCCTTGGCTGCATAGGAAGTCTTTGGTCTGACCGATCATCGTTCGGCCGTCGGGGCTCGCAGAGCCGTTCTCGTAGCCGGCCATCTCGAGGATCGTGGGGTAACGGCGTCCGTCCGTGTAGCCATTGGGGAGCACCACCGTCAAGGCGATATCGATCCCGTCACTCGTCGTGAAGAAGTCGGTAGGGCCTCCTGAATAAGGGCCCGGACCGGCGTACGCGAAAGCACCCTGTGAGGTCCCGACCATCGCCGAGATCAAGATGGCCAGGATGGTCTGGGTCCTGGTGCCGAGCCGCATGACGCAATACTAGGAGGACCGAATGCTCTTCTTCAGCCATGCAGCTCCCGCGACAACCGGGATGGGAGCGCTACCGATCAAAAACGGAAGTTCACCCGCATCTAACAATGTCAACCCCGCATGAAGCACAAGTAACGGAATGGTGCCGACGAACACCAAGGCCGAGACCGGGCGGCGGTGGACACTCAGAAGTGCCGCTCGGCCGAGGGCGAACGCCCCCACCAAGGCGAGGATCCCTTGCGGCAGAAAGTGGACCAAAGCTTGAAGACCGAATTGCAGGTAAAAGAGCGCGGCCAGGATGAACAACAGAGTCAAGGCAAACCGTACGAAACCTCCCGGATGCGCAACCTCTGCCATGAGCTACACACCCTACGCTCGTGCCGCTCGATCCGGTCAACTACTCAGTAGGCGACGGGACCTGCGGCTGCATCCGACTGCGTCACCCTGAGTACCTCTTCGAGTGTCGTCATCCCATCTTGCGCCAACCCCAGTGCCCTTTGGCGAAGGCTCAGGATCCCGTCGGCTCGGGCTTCGTCCCTGAGGCTTGACTCCAAGGTCGACCTCGTGCCCCTGTCCTGCAAGCGCCTAGTCATCCGGAGCACCTCGAAGATGCCCGTGCGACCGAGATAGCCGGTT
>JBKJYP010000076.1:0-3028 GCA_046715695.1 Actinomycetota bacterium
GTGAAAGCGATGTAGCGGCCGTTCTTCGAAACGGACGCATCGAAGCTGGGCCCGTCACCTATGGCCCCGGTGGTACTTACGCTTACCAACTCGACCCGGTTGCCGTTGAATGCGAAGACATCCTGAGCACTGTTGTCATCGTCCAGCAAGAGATTCGTGGCCTCAGATGTGAAGGCCACCAGGCCACCGTCGAAAGAGATCGAAGGTTGTGAGCTGTTCCCGTCGGGTTCTGTTCCCGAAGTGATATCCAACACCCGCGTGAAGAGCGGGACCTCTGCCTTTTTGCCGGCTTGTGGATCGTTGACTCTCGTCATGACCCAGGTCCCGGCCGCGATCAGCGTCGCGGCAGCGACGGCGCCGGCGAGGATGAGCCCCCGGCGCGACCCCGTGACCTCGACCGATGGCTCACCCGGCTCCCAGCCCAGCGGATAGGCGGAGACGGTCCCCTCGATCCCTTTGAGTCGAAGACGACGCGGCGCGCCGAACTTCGCTCGGCCGCCGGCGAGGCCGCGGAACGTATCGGAGCAGAGGATCTCGCCGGGCTCGGCTTTGGCGCACAGCCGTGCCGCGACCGCGACGGCGATCCCGTAATGGTCGAACCGGTCGGAAGAGACCTCACCGGAATGGAGTGCGATCCGAACCTGCAGCGGTTCGTCCCGGCCCTCGTTGGCCCGATGCAGGCTCCGATGGATGTCGACCGCGGCGCTTCCAGCCGCCGAGGCACTGGGGAAGGCAGCTTGGATCCCATCGCCTGTCGTCTTGATCTCCCGGCCCCCGTGTTGCTTCACCCATCGCCGGATGTCTCCGAGGTGTTCCTTGAGGAGGCGTTCGCCGGCCTCGTCGCCGACCCGGGAGAACAGCGCGGTGGAGCCGACGAGATCCGTGACGAGGATCGATACCGTGCCGCCGTCGCCTCGCCGCACCCGTCCCGCCTCCATTTCGCCCGCCGCCGTAGAGTCGGGACAGTCTCCCATCGGGTGGGGATGGACGCGAGGAGGGGGCCGAACTGAACGGATTCGTTGCCGGACTCGACGAGGCCGAGCTCGAGGAGCTGGATCGCCGGGGTCACAAGGCGCGCTACGAGGCTCGCTCGGTCATCATCAGCGAGGGCGATGACTCCCGTTCGGTGGTCGTTCTGCTCTCGGGCCGGGTCAAGCTCTCATCCGACTCGGAGGAAGGCCGGGAGGTGGTTCTCGGGATCCGAGAGGCCGGTGAGCTGATCGGCGAGCTTTCGGCCATCGACGGCGGGCCGCGCTCGGCCACGATCACCGCGATCGACGATGTCGAGGCCCTGATCGTCGGGGGCGAGGACTTCAAGGCCTTCCTCGCCGGGCATCCACGTGTTGCCATCGTGTTGATGGAGGTGATGGCCGAGCGTCTTCGAGATGCGGATCGCAAACGCGTGGAGATGACGGCGGGGGACACCACCGCTCGTGTCATCAGCCGCCTGGTCGAGATGGCCCGCCGGTTCGGCGAGGAGTCCGGGGGCCGAACGCACATCTCGCTACCCCTCACCCAGGAAGAGCTGGCGGCGTGGAGCGGGTCTTCCCGGGAAGCGGTTGCCAAAGCTCTGGCCACTCTCCGCGATCGTGGCTGGATCGAGACCAGTCGCAGAGCCGTCACGATCCTCGATCTGGGAGAGCTCGAGAAACGTTGTGTGTAGAAGTACACACAAGTACCGGCCCCTCTGTGTCTTGACACGCTGAGCCGAACGTCCCTGCGAACGACCCTGAGTAGGTCGGGTTTGTTCGATCAGGAGGTGTGCGGTGAGAAGGGTAAAGAAGCGTTTGCTTCGGGTACTTGCAGGGACCTTGGCGATGGCGATCTTCGCTTCATCGGCTTCGGCGGATCAGTCCGGACCCCGGACGATCCGCGTGAGTTTGAGCTTCAAGGGTTTCGAAGGAACCATGGAAAGCACCGGCTCCGCGATCTCGGGCAACGGCCGATGGGTGACGTTCACGAGCCGGTCCGGCAACCTCGTCCAGGACGAGAAGAACAAGTTCATGGACGTCTTCATCTACGATCGGAACCGCGGCGTGGCGGAGATCATGAGCGTCCGCTCGGACGGAGGGTGGAGCAACGGAGACAGCGGCGATGCCGCCCTGTCCGACGATTCCCGGTGGATCGCTTTCAGGAGTGAGGCGTCGAACCTCGTTGAGGGCGACACCAACAGCGAGCAGGACGTCTTCATCCACGACCGGGTCTCAGGTGAGACTCAGCGCGTTAGCGAAGGTACGAACGGACGGCAGGGGAACTTCCGAAGCTTCGACCCGGACGTTTCCTCCGGTGGCCATCTCGTCGCCTTCACTTCTTACGCCAACAACATGGCGCCCAAGGGAGATATCAACAACGCCAGCGACGTATTCGTGCATGAGGTGCGTTCTGGACGCACGTACCGGGTCAGTGTCAACTCCAACCTCAATGCAGGGAACGGGAACAGCATGGGACCCGCCATGTCGGGCAACGGCCGCTACATCTCTTACACGAGCGAATCCACGAACCTGGTGTCGGGTGACCACAACCGTGCCGCCGACATATTCGTCTACGACCGCAACGCCCGGAAGACCGTGCGCGTCACCGTGGCGTCGGATGGAACCGAGGCCAACGCGACGAGCGCGGCATCCATCATCTCCAATGATGGCCGCTATGTCGTATTCACGTCGGACGCGACCAACCTCGTGCCTGGTGACACAAACGGCGTCAAGGACGTGTTCGTCCACGACCTGACTAACAGGACCACGATCCGAGTGAGCGAAGGCTTCCTCGGCCAAGGCGACGGGCGCTCGTATGGAGCAGGCATGTCAGGCGATGGGCGCTACATCGCCTTTGCCTCGGCAGCATCGAACTTCATCCTGGGTGACACGAATGGGTTCGAAGACGTCTTCTACTACGACCAGCAGGACGGCAGTCTCGACCGCATCAGCGTCGCCGACGACGGCAGTGAGTCCGATGGTCTCTCCTTCGATCCCGAGGTCTCGGATGATGGGCTCTCAGTGAGCTTCATCTCCGAGGGCACCAACCTGGTGCC
>JBKJYP010000077.1:0-6392 GCA_046715695.1 Actinomycetota bacterium
GCCAGAGCCAGTCTCATCGTGCGCATTTGCCCTCCAGGAGTCGTGCCCACCGCTCACTACGGGGACTCGAGAGAAGGGTAGAGGGCCGAGGCCCGCCGGTCAACAGCATCAGTGGGTCCCGCCCCTAAGAGAGCTTGCCTTTCGAGAGCACGGGGACGAATGACCAGCCGTTGCTGATGACGATGCTGATGATGGGATCCTTCATCTCCGAGACGTCGAAGCGGTAGTTGTAGACCTCACCGAACGAGAGTGGGTTCACGCCGGTGAACGCGTAGGCCTTTCCGAACTCCTTCGTGCCCATCGTCCGGCCCTGGAACTTCTCCACCGAGAGTCTCAGGGTGGGGACGCCGGCTTCCCATGAGACCTCTGAGGACTGCTCGAGGGCTCGTGCCTCATTGCTGGAGGCGTCCAGCGACAGGAGGATCCGATGTGCTTTCTCGAGCCCCGCCTTGGCGAAGATCTCGTAACACTGAGCGTCGACGATCTTCCATTCGGCGATGAGGTCGCCCTCTTCTCCGCCCGCTCCCTGCGAGATCGTGAATGGGACCTGATCTGCGTTCAAGCCGAGCAGCTTGCTCGCAAGTTCATCGCGACCAACCGGGGCGACGCCCTCTTTGGGACCCTTGACCCCTTTGAGCTTGTCCAGCAGTCCCACAGAAAGCTCTTTTAGAAACAGCTGTTCTGCGGAGGTAGTGAGCCGTTCAGGATGCAGGCGATGCGGTCGGGCGTGCACTGGATGACGCCCGTGGCGCCCCTGCATTCCTTTGCCGCCTGAGCCGGCGTGGCCACCAGAGCCGAACTCACGGCCGCGATGGTGAATGCGCTCACGAATGTCGCGATCTTCTTGCGAGTCATGGAACCTCCCTCTGCCCGATCTTTCTCTGCCCGATGTGAGGGCTCCAACCCTACCCGCGAAGCCCCAGCTGAGGGGGTTCTCGGGGCTATCCGAGCCGGGGCCGGCCGATTCCGGTATAAACGGGGTACCGGATGCTGGTGAGGCGACTAGGAGGATGAATGGGCAAGAAGCTTGAGCTGAACAAGGAAGTCCTGCGCGAGCTAACCGAGCACGAGCTCGGCGGCGTGGCAGGTGGCATGCAGGAGATCACGACCACCGTTACGACCATGACGACGCAGAGCCCGGTGTGTCCTTCGGGAGCCACATGGGTCCAGGAGTGCAACGGCCCGAGCATCAACTGCTCGTAGCTTCCCTGTAGCAACTACCCCCATCGACTAGCGGCCTAGGTCGCTGCCCTCCTGTAGGGCGGAAGCACGGGTTCGAATCCCGTTGGGGGCACCAAAGAACCTATTTTCGAACCAATGGTCGAAAAAATGGCCTTTCGGGAGGCGCGCCGTTTGGTTTGGGCTGGCTTCGCCGCATCCACAATGGTTGCCCAAGGCTCCTTGAGGACATGTTCGACAACGATACCCCCGTCTACCAATATCTTCTCAAACAGCGCCTGATTGGAAAGTCGCCGAACCATCTCCCCACCGCGGGAATAGACATCGTCGCAGCGCCCGAGAAACGCTAGCGCAAGTTCGAGGCCAGCCTCGATGTTGGCGAAGACAGACTTCGAGGCCGCGGTGATTCGCTGCGCCTGTTCAAGCTCCCTGGCAATGCGATCCTGCTCCTCGCGAGCCAGATCGCCAGGAATGCTGCCGTCCACGACACCCCGAGCCAACCTCCGTCGTTCCTGTTCCAACTCATCCTGACGGCGTAGCGCGGCCTTCATCTCCGGTGCGGCCAGGGTCCGCTGCCTTGCCAGTTCCTGAAGGAGGCCTTCTCCAATGATCCCTGCGATGGCCGGCTCCAGTCGCCGACCCGAATACGAACGAGTAACGGCCTCCTCTACGCGCTCAGCCGGCAGATACGGCAGGTCACACGTCGTGCGCTTTTGGTGACGGCCGACGCAAAAGAAATAGAGATAGGTGCCCTTGGCGTTGGTGAGGCAGAGGCGGCTGCCACATCGGGCGCAAAAAACCGTGCCCTTGAGGTAGTGGTTGAACTTGCGCTCCTTGTTGCCTGATCGGTGAGCAGAGAGCGTGAGCTGCACGGTGTCAAATGTGGCCTGGGACACCAGAGGCTGATGCCTACCCGGATATTCGACCCCGCGAAACTTCACAAATCCAAGGTAGTAGCGCGATGTGAGCATGGCATGGACGTTGGCCCGCGATAGGGGTCGTCTGATAGCGCCGTCACGACCGCTAGGTAAGGGTTTGAGTCCTTTGTTGGCGAGAGCCTCAGTGAGGGACGTCAACGTCCAGTTGCCCTTCATATATTCCTCGAACGCCCATTGCACCAGCGGGGCCCGCTCCGGGTCGACTGCGATCGTGCGGATCTCACGGCCGTCGATGCGGTCTCTTAGGTTGAGGTATCCGATGGGAGCTCGACCAGGGGTACCACCCATCTTCGCCTTCTGGGTCATGCCCTTCAGTGCTTCGACGCCGTTCTTGCGGCTCTCCCACTCGGCGATGGTTGCGAGGATGCCGTGCACCAACATCCCTGCTGGAGTCTCGTCGATATTTTCTGACACCGAGACGAGCTGTGTCCCTGCCATCTTCAGTTCGAACATCACATTGGCATCGTCGCGGCGGTTTCGTGCGAAACGATCGATCTTGTGCAAGATGACGTAGTCGATGTCTTGCTCGTCTCGGATACGGGCCAGCATCTTCAGGAAGGCTGGACGATCGGCGGTCTTGGCTGACTCTCCTCGGTCGAGATATTCCTCGACCACCTCAACTCCTAGCTGTTCCGCCTTTCGCAAACACGCCTCGCGTTGCGCCGGCAGCGAATATCCCTCAGGATCAACATCCTTGTCAGCTTGTTTTGCGGTCGATACACGCAGGTAGATAACGGCCCGTCTAACCTCCTTCACCTCATCTGGAACTTGACTCGACATCCCTCCTCCTCTCATGGTGCGCTGGCCAGCATCGAACAGGCTTCAAACCCAAACCCAAAGAACTCACGCGGTACTGCATCGCCTGAAGGGAGACCTTGAACCAGGCGGCGAGCGCCCGGATGTCCGGGAATCGGCCCGCGGTTCCTTCCTGCACCCAAGCCTTAGGCATGAGCACATTTGCTGCGAAGAAGTCGCACACCCGCTCAGCTATGTGAGAGGAGGTCATGCCAGACTCGCCCCGATAGAGATCCGGATATGGGTCGTCAAGGACATGCTTGAATTCGTGCATCAGTGTGAATCGCTGCCTCGCAGGGATATCAGCTCCATTGAGGGCAATCAGCCATCGTCCACGAGAGAAATGAGCCGCACCTGCGACAAGGCTTGGCGTTATCCGGCGCACTTCGATGAATGGCAGCTCACTAACAATGGACTCGGGCACCGGAGGCATGACAATTCCAGTGAGGTGCAGGAATATCCCAGCCTGCAATTCAGCGAGCACCAATGCATCACCCAGTCCAAGGCCCATTGATGTGACGGGCTTCCTGAGCTTCGTAATGAGATCGTCAGGATTCATCGTTAATCGCATCCCGGCCTCCAAGCCGCGCGTCCACCAGTTCAAAATGAGCTTGCAGCTGACTTATGGCGTGAGCCGGAAGGTCATAGCGAGCCCGTAGATAGGGAGCAAATGTCGGCAGCCCTTGGCCATCCTGATACCCAGCCATGTAGAAGAGGTCACCCATCTCAAGTTCAAGGACGCGGGCGATCTCTTTGAGGTGCCAGGGATCAGGCGACGAGTACTCGCCGCGTTCCAAACGCATCACCCAAGTCGCATCAACCGTGGCGGCTGCTGCTAGTCCACGAATAGAAAAGCCATGGCGCTCGCGGGCGCGCTTAATAAAGTCTCCGAGTCGACGTGTGTCGACTTTTTTCTGCATGGGCTGGGTCTCCTTGGTACCCACTTTAACTCGCCCCGTGGACCCTGGTCCACGGCCCAAACGCCCAAAGACCGGGCCTGAAACGGTCCAATTTTTGGAGTATCTAACAACGCGATTCTTGTGACTGTTTCTCATAACTCTTTTCCTTTTGATTCACTAACTTCATTCATGTGGATTGCGGATGGAGAGTTGTGAACCCTCCATCCGCAAGGTCGAGCACCATCGGTCATTGGTCGCCCGTTCGCTCCTCGCAGCTGTGACACTGGACAGAGCGCTGCGTGACCACCTCGGTGAGGAACTCATCGCAGGTGTCGGTTAAGTGAGCCACCAGATCGGCAGCGTGTTCGAAACCGTCCGTGCGAAGGCGATCGCGCAGGCCAGCGAGAGTGCCGGCCAACAGCACGATCACCAGATGACCGAGGTCGGGTATGTCGTTTTTCATCGACTTCCTTCCCCTCGATGGAAGCTGGTCGGAAGGGCCGCGTCGAGCGACCCCTCCAACCATCACTTCGCGCCTACTTGGCGCTCTTGCCCCGCGCTGGCTTCGAAGCGGGCTGCACGATTGCCGTCTTGGACGGCTTCTCGAGCAGTGCCTCGATCGCCTTGCGGCGGGTGTTGGCATCCCGGTCGATCTCGGCCAAGGCCAACTTGGCCTGAGCGGTGAGGTCGACCTCGGACCCCCGACGAGCGATGTGGCTGTCGATGGCTTCACGAAGCTCATCGACCAGCGGTCGCCCGCCGAGTTGTGCCAGGAGCGTCAACACCTGATGTGTTGCGTCCTCGACTTTGATGGCGACGGTACGCACCACCAATCACCTCCTCGGTGCTATTGCGGCCGGTGATCCCGGTTGGATCACCTCTAAGGCCGCAGGACACCGATGAAGTGCCAAGGGAGTTGTGAAGGTTCATGCGGCCAACGACTCGGCAGGCTGGTCGGTCTCAGCCAGACCAAGGCGGACTTTGGCAAGCGGGACATAGCCGGGGTTGAGCTCGATGCCGAGCCAATCTCGACCGAGCTTCGCAGCAACTACCCCAACGGTCCCGCTGCCGAAGAAGGGGTCGAGTACCAGCCCCGGTTGCCAATCCGCATGACAACGACAGCGGGCGGTAACCGGATGCAGATGTCCTGCCGTCTCCCAGCGGTGAGGGAACTTGCGCACCAGCCCGCGCTTGATGTCGGTTCGTCTCGTGCCTTTGATCACCAGTCGCTCGCTATCCCGACGCCACGGCGTACCGCAGGATGCACACACCCGCTCGGGGCAGCTCGCCAACAGCGGACGCATGACGATCGCCTCAGGGAAGGTGGCGAAGTGAGCACCCCGGTAGGTGGCGGCAGCCACCCGCCAGACGTCTCCGGGATTCTTGCCCAGCAGATGCCCCGGCATCCCCGCCAGTCGGGCTCGGTGCAACCCGGACTGCGTTCCGGCGAATGGGCCTGCCCATGACGCGGGCTTACTCGGCGGAGATGTCGCGAACCGAGCCGTGCTCAGGCGATGAGGCTCACGGATCAGGTCGAGGTCGAAGAACTAGCGGCGCGACCGCGTGAGCAGATAGAAGAAGTCGTATGTCGTACTCAAGCGGTCGGTGACCGACTCCGGCATGGCATTGGGCTTGTGCCAGATGGCCTTGTTGCGCACGATCCAGCCGTCATCGACCAGTGCGATGAGGAGCCGTTCGGGAGCCATGAGCAGGCTCTTGGTCTGCGCCCCGAACTTGGCATGACGAGAGTAGGTGTCGCCGAGGTTTAGCCAGACCGAACCCTCGGGTTTGAGCACTCGGGCGATGTCGGCCAGCACCCGCCGCATCTCTTGCACCCATTGGTCGACGTGCGGCTCAAGCCCTATCTGTCCCGGCACCCCGTAGTCGCGCAGCAGGTAGTAGGGCGGCGAGGTGACGACGCAGTCAATAGAAGCCGGTGGCAGCTGAGCGAGACGGTCCCGCACGTCGCCCAGGAGGATCGTGTTGCGCGGCGCGGTCACGCCGCCGCTCCTTTGTCAAAGTGCTCGATCGCATCGTCGAACAGGGCAACCGAGAACAACTGCCAGGCATCGGCCGGTTGGCGGCTGAAAACATCGACCAAGACCTGCAGGCGCTTGGCGTCGGGCACGAAGAAGACCACCTTGGGAAAAACTCCGATTCGTGCTGTCTCCCGCCCCGTTGACCAGTAGCTCCTATACACGGCGGCTTTGCGCTCTAGAGTCGAGGGAGCCTCGGTACCGCAGTCGACTTCGACGAACCAGTGAACGTCGTAGTACCCCGAAGACAGACGCAGATAGGCATCGGGCTTTAGAACAAGGCGAGCGCCGCTGCGGCCGAGGAAGGTCCGCCAGCAGTGAGGCTCGCTCTGGAAACTGCCGACGACGCTTTTGTCTTTTCGGGCCGCCTCGACCAGTCGAACGTAGAGCTCACTGATCGCAACTGTGTGGGCCACGAATAGCCGCCCGGGGGTCCACGGCCGCCGGGTCCGGGCCGGTCGGTTGGGGCCGCCCCCGTTGAACGCCCCCAGGAGCCGTTGTCCGGCCAGGTCCAAGGCGTACAGGAATCCGGCCGAGCCTGACCG
>JBKJYP010000078.1:0-3502 GCA_046715695.1 Actinomycetota bacterium
GGCTTACGGACGTGGAATTGGTGGGACACAGGTACCGGAGCCAGTGTCGCCCAGGTACCGGAGCCGGGTCGCAGAGTGGGACACAGGTACCGGAGCCAATGTGAGACAGAGGTACCGAACTTTCACAAACAGAGCTTCCAATTCCGGGTGGAGCGGATCGGATTCGAACCGACGACCCCCTGCTTGCAAAGCAGGTGCGCTACCAACTGCGCCACCGCCCCTCAGAAATCCGAGTTTACCTGCACAAACGCGTTGAACGAAGTCCGAAACAAGCAGGTGGTCTTCGCGCTCTCCTGAAATGAGAAATCACCGGACGAGCCGATAAACGAACGGCACCTAACTGACCACTTTTTCGATTCAGTCATCCCCGGCTGGGCTCCACACCCAAGCGCCATCCAAGATCACCGCGTCGCTGTCATCCCAGCGGACGCCACCGAAGACATAAAGCGTGTTGTCCAGCCACGCGGCCCCCATGTCGAGCTCCGGTCCACCGTCCGGACGGGTGAGATGCAGCCACCTCTGATCGACCGCGTCATAGATCCACCCCGAATAGGCGATCGCGTAACGATCACCTGCCGCAGAGAAGCCCTCGAACTCACCTCGCCCCTGCGGTGGGTCCGGGAGTAACCCCCACTCACCGGTCGTGGGGTCAAAGATCCCGCCAGCGTTGTAGGTCTTGCCCCAGTTGTTGGTCTCGCCACCGTCGGCGCGCTCATTGGAAGGGTTCAACACCTAACGGACGCTCGGAGGGGCCGACGCAATCAGCGCCGGGCGGACATGGGTCGGCAGCGGTCCCCCCGATGACGAAGAGCCTCCCCTCGATCGCTACGACATGGGCGCTGTAACGAGCGGACAGTGGTGACTTCGGAAGCTGATCCCAGTCACCATCGACGGTGCTCGGAGCCTCGGAGCCGGGCCCGGTTGCAGCCGAGGTCGTGCAGGACGACAACAGGACCACCGCAAGGAGCACCACCCGCCGCCTCATGAGGTTAAGACGGTAGCCCGAGGCCAGAGGTTCCGCCCAGCGGTGGCTTGGAGCGTCCATTCGGAGTGGATCGGAGCCGACCAAGAGCACCCGGAGATTTACACCGACTACTGCCCGGACTCAGGATTCCCCCGATTCGAGGGCTCAACGACCTCGGTTTGGCCCGCGCAACCTTGAGAGCCTCGATGTCGTCTAATCGAGTCAGTATCACAAGGAAGGTTTTCTTCTGATGAAGTGCACACTAGGAATCTCTGTTGTGATGGCCCTCACGGTCGCGGCCTGCGGAACGCCGTCCCCAACAGAACCCGCCGCGGATGCTTCCCCGACCCCCAGGGACCCGAACCAGCTGTACGAAACCCAGGGCATGGTGCTTGAGACGCAGGGTCACGAGCCCGAGCTCTGTCTTGGGACTGTCGAAGAGTCCTACCCTCCCCAGTGTCAGGGCATCGCCATGGAGGGCTGGGACTGGGACGACGTTCAAGGCGAAGAAGAAGATGCTGGCGCGGTCTGGGGTGAGTTCCACCTCGTAGGCCGCTACAACGATGAGATCTTCGAGGTTCACGAGGCGGGGCCTCCCGAGCCCCCCGTTGAACGCGAGGAACCCGACAGCATCGGCACGCCCTGCAATGAACCTGCCGGGGGTTGGGTCGCGACCGACCCGGAGCGCGCGTCGCAAGAGGATGTCGTGGAGATACAGAGACAGGTCAGCGACGATCCCGACTTCGTCGGTCTGTGGATCGACTACTACAACGAGCCACCCGGCGGACCGACCGAGGAGGAGCCCGGGGACATCATCCTGAACGTCAGCTACACCGGAGACCTCGAGAGTCACGAGCAAGAGCTGCGCGAGATGTGGGGCGGGCCGCTGTGCGTGATCGAAGGGGGCAGGACCTACAAAGAGTTGAGGGAGATCCAGCGGACCTTCGACCCGGCCGAGTTCGGTCTCGAAGACCTGTGGTCGGATATCGACGTCACGCAGAACGTCGTGGTGTTCGGTGTAGTGGTCGCCGACGACGTAGCCCTTCAGCAGATCGAAGAGCGCTACGGCCCCGGAGTGGTGAAGATCTATTCGCGCCTCACCCCGGTGGATTGACTAGGTGGCGACCGGGAGGGGTGCCTCATCGTCGCCTTCGGAGGCCGCCGAGTAACAGCACCTAATTGGTCGAGTTTCGGTCGGCGAATTCCGCCCTGCTGGGCGGTCGAGCACAGCGCTCTGCGGGTTCTTCTTGCAAAGCAGGTGCGCTACCAACTGCGCCACCGCCCCCTGAAACCTCAGTTTAAGCGGTGCGCAGAGTCTGCTCAACGGGGCTGCCAGTCGGGCGAGTTACCCCCTCCTAGGCGCCGTCTCATCTGGCCACTCAGGTCGATGATCGCAACGTCGTGGTGTTCGCGAGGAACTCCGACATAGACGAAAACCAGGCGCTTCCCGTTCGGCGACCACGCGACGCCGTAGCCACTCGATCCCTTGATCAGCTCTCGGGCCCGCGTGCCGTCCCGCCTCATCACCACGAGTCGGAACACATTTCGGATCTGAGCGGAGACGACGATGCGGCGACCATCCGGCGACCAGGTCGGCGAATCGAAGTAGTTGTAACGACGGGAGAAGACTTTGCGGACGCGTGACCCGTCGGGCCGCATGCTCCACACCCCCCCGGTACCGCTTCTACCGCGCGTGAAGACGATGCGGTTCCCATCAGGCGCCCATTGCGGGTCGCTGGCGGAGAAGTCCGTTAGTTGCTCCTCCTCGGACCCATCTACGTTGATCCTGAAGATCTTTGACTCGGTGCCGAAGCCGCGAGGCAGATCACGCCGAGAGAACAAGATGTGGTCGCCGTCCGGTGACCAGGTCGGCTGATGCTCATTGATACCCGGAGTCGTCATGAGCCGGCGAACGTCGGTCCCATCCTCATCCATCACGCAGATATCAGCGTCACAGACATAGGCGATCTGGGAGCCGTCCGAAGACCATGTCGGATCGAGATTGGCTCCCGATTCCGTCAGTCGGCGCTCCTCAGAGCCGTCAGGCCTGATAGTGAAGATGCCGGCTTCGCTGCTGAGTCGGGTCCCCGAGCTGTAGACGATCAAGCCGTTCCGGCCGGGGAAAGCGGCTCTCGCCGAGGGAGCGGCGGCTATGATTAGGGTCGCGACCAGGCACAGGGCCGTTGCCCTACCAGTCAGGCGACGTGTCATAGATCCTCGGCCCGTTGCTCGTTACCCGCACCCGAGTCCCGTCCCTGAGCGAGAGAACGAAGATCTCAGAGTCGAGATCCCCTTTCCTGATCCCATAACTCTGATAGGTGAGCCATCGGCCATCCGGCGACAGCGAGGCTCCGAAGTCTGACCGCTTGTTATGTGTGAGATTCACCTTGCCGCCGTCGAGACGCACCAGTCGGATCTCCGCGTCACGAGGATGCAAGCAGCCATCGTCGTCATCCCCGGCCGTGTATACGATCCCCGACGAATCCGGCAGCCAGAAGAGCCCGCTCTCCCAATGACAGTCGTCGTCGGTGAGCTGCC
>JBKJYP010000079.1:0-5139 GCA_046715695.1 Actinomycetota bacterium
CAGTCACCTGTCCAACCCCCGAAGGAGGACCCGGATCCGGTAGTTGCGGTCAGAGTTACGACCGTGCCGCGTGGGAATGTCGCCGAGCAGTTGTTGCCGCAGTTGATACCCGCCGGCGAGCTGGTAACCGTACCCATCCCGCGGCCCGTCTTCGTCACCGCCAGGTTGAAAGGAGCGGCCGGGATGGTTGCGGGCGGTGCGGTGGAAGAGCTCGCCGAAGGCGAGGGTGTGCCCGGGAGTGGAGCCGGGGTTGAGGAAGCCGGCGTCGGCGTAGGAGTTGGGGAAGGCGGAACCAAGGAGAAATTGGCTCCCACGGTCTTCGCCGAGTCCATCGTCGGCGCGCAGCTACCTGTCCCAGTGCAAGCTCCCGACCAACCGGTGAATGTCGATCCCGAGGCCGGCGTGACCGAGAGTGTCACTGTCGTTCCGGCGACATACAACTGGCTACACTCGGGGCCACATTCGATCCCGGCCGGGCTACTCGTGACCAGCCCCGAACCCGACCCGGTCTTGGTCACGGTCAGCGCGTGCGATATCTGATCGAACGTCGCGGTCACGGATCGAGCGGCTCCCATCGCGACGGTGCACCGGCGGCTTGCTACGGAGTCGCAGCCCGACCAGCCCGCGAACGTCGAGGAGGTGCCTGGGGTCGCGATCAGTGTTACCGAGTCACCTTCGTTGTAATCCTGGAGGCAGTCGGAGCCACAGTTGATCCCCGAAGGCTCACTTGTGACGACTCCGTTCCCGAGGCCCGCCTTGCCTACCGTTAGCGCGTGCATGCCGGGGGGAGAGACGTGCGCGAAGTTCCCCGCGATGTGTGCGCGATCGGGCGAGCTGTTGGTAGTCCATGCAACGGCACCTTCGCCACCGATGTTCATGGCCACCGGCATCACGTCGCTGTCACCTTGTGATCTCGCTAGTCCGGGGCCCAACTCTCTTTCGGTCCACGAGCCCTCGGAGAAGATCATCGCGGTGTGCACGTCCTCAGTGGCCGCGTTGATCTTCCGGACGGCGATGATGGCGTTGTCCCCACCGATCGCCGCGTCCGTCACGTAATGGCCTCCGCCTTCGGCATCGACCTTCACATCCATGGGGGCGGCGAAAGCCTGTCCCGATCCTGCTAGCGCGGCCTGATACACCACCCCACCCTCATCCAGCCGCTGGTTGTGCCATGCGACGATCGAGTTCCCGCCGCCGTCGATGCCCGTCGCGGGATCTTCGGTGCAGGCCCGTCGGGCCCCCTCGTTCTCGGGGGCGAGACGAGTCGAATCCATCTCCTGGATCTCGGTCAGAGGCCCGCCGACGGTGCTCGAGATGACGTGCGTGACGGTGCAGAA
The DNA here is from genome assembly GCA_046715695.1 of Actinomycetota bacterium. Lineage (GTDB taxonomy): Bacteria > Actinomycetota > CADDZG01 > CADDZG01 > WHSQ01 > DATLNM01. The sequence goes on from JBKJYP010000079.1 coordinate 1,338, forward strand.
GTCGACTTCGGACGTCCAAGCGATGACGGCTCCGCCGTTCCCGCTCACCGAGGCATCGGGGTTCCAGTTCTGTCCCTCTCCGAGCACGACCTCCGGGGCGAAGGCCCCGCCGATCGGAGCCTGGGCGGCGTGGACCGAGAGTCCCGAGTTGACGAAAGCTGTGGCTTCCCACACGACCATGGCGTTGCCGGCGTCATCGATACCGGCTGAGATGTCCTGGACCTGCGCTACCGGCTCCGAGAGAACCTGGGGCTCTGCGAAATCTCCGGTCGGATCGGCCATCGCCGCAACGACCACTGTGCCGCCCCCGCTGGTGATCTCGGCCCACGCCACCACGGCCCTGCCGCTCGTCCCGATGCCGACGCCGGGGACGGTCGAGAAGATGTCGGCCCCGGTTGACACGATCTGGGCTTGCTCGAAGTCGCCTGCGGGATCACGGACCGAAGCCATGTACATAGAGCCTGTGTTGTCGCCGGTGTCGGGCTCTCGCCAGGCGACGATCGCTCGGTCGTCGGAGGCGACGTCCAGGGCCGGGAAGTGCCCGCCGCCGGTCGCGCCCGGCACCAGCGCGGGAGCGATGAAGTTCCCGCCCAATGGTGCCCTCGACTGGTAGATCCCGCTGTCGTTATCCCCAGCACTGAGGCTCCAGACGACCGTCGTAGATCCCTCCGCGTCCATATCGAGGTCGGGGAATCCCGAGTTGCCGGCCTCCTGCGAGACATCTACGACGTTCCAGACGTGCGCCGCTTGAGCCGAGCTGGGAAAAGCCACCGATGCAGCGATCCAAACCAAGACAACTACGCATCTGCCCGTTGCGCCGTTCATCCCGCCCTCCTAGCCGAGTTATGGCTCGCTTGAGCCTGAGATCGAGGTTAGGGATGCCGCATCTCCGAAACATCCGACAGTTGGACGATGTTTACCGACGAGCCAGGGTCGATGATCGGCCTCATGGATATCCATATCAGTCTCGACCGCAGAACCCCCCCCGGCGGCTCGGTGACCCTGAGCCGATCTGACCGTGCGCTGAAGGACGACTCCCATCAGGAAGCCGGGGTCTCATTCAGCGGGTGGCTGGGTCTATTGAAAGTCCTGTATGCGCTCGTGGACAGACCCGACAAGGGCGCTGGGCCTTAGCATCTGGAGATGGGCGCGGCGATCCTCGGGCGGGCGATCGAGGTGGCAACACTTGAAAACCTCCTCGACCTTGCTCGTGGAGGACGCGCCCAAGCAGCGCTGATCGAGGGTGAAGCCGGCATCGGCAAGACCTGCTTGCTCGAGGAAGCAGTCTCGGCTGCGGAGGCGCTCGGCTTCCGGATCTTTCTGGATCGAGCCGAGGAACTCGAAGGCAGCCGGCCTTTCGGAGCCATCCTTGCGGCGCTCGGTTGCATACGCGACTCGGAAGACCAGGCGCGGGCAGGGATCGCCCGGATGCTCGCGACGGGTGCCTCGACGGACCCGGGCGAGGCTGGTGCCGAGAAGGATCGGGGTCTTCAGTTCCGAGTAGTGGATGCGCTGGCGGATCTGGTTGAGAGTGAGACGCTCGAGTCACCCGTTGTTCTCGCGATCGAGGACCTTCATTGGTCCGACCCTTCAACTCTGCTCGCCCTCGGGGTCCTCAGCCGCCGCCTTGCCTTCTCACCGTTCGCGCTGTTCGCAACGTTCCGTCCCACTCCTCGCCTGCCCGAGATCGAACAGGTCTTCGACGCAGTAGCGGCGCTGGGGGGTAGGCGGTTGGTCTTGACCGGGCTCGACGATGAGTCCGTCCGGGCGCTGATGGAGGAAACATTGGAGGCCGAGCCCACTCCCCGCCTCCTCGAAGGGGTCGCAGGCGCCGCCGGCAACCCGTTGTTCGTAACTGAGTTGGCAGGAGCCCTACGAGATGAGGGCTCCATCACATTCGTGGATGGCCGCGCCGAGGTCAGTGAGGTTGCGCTTCCGCCCAACCTGCGATTGACCATCTTGCGCCGCATCAGTTTCTTGGAGGAGGAGACGCTCGAGGCACTCCGGATCGCGTCGGTCCTCGGCTCGAGCTTCTCTCTGAACGAGCTTTGCATCGTCATGGAGCAGTCTGCGTCAGCGATGTTCTCCGCTCTTTCCGGAGCCATGCATGCGCGCTTCCTAGAAGAGGAAGGCGTCCGACTCAGATTCCGCCATGAGCTGATCCGCGAGGCGATCTATTCGGATCTTCCTGAAAGTGCTCGCATCGCGGTTCACCGCGACTGCGCTCGTCGCCTAGCCGAGGCGGGCGAACCTGCGACCAGGGTCGCCGAGCACATGTTTCTCAGTTCGGCACCTGGTGACGCCGAGGCGGTCGAGTGGCTCCGCGCGGCCGCCTTGGAAACCGCGGCCGGGAGCCCTTCGGTCGGGGCCGACATCCTCGAGCGAGCCCTATCGATCGCCGGTCCGGGTCACGTTTTGAGGGACACCATGGAGGCGGAACGATCCGCCAACCTCCTCTGGTCGGGACGCGCATCCGAAGCGATCGTCAATGCGCAGGAGGCGCTCGACCGTGGCTGCGCGGAGCCGGCGGCCGCGGCCCAGAGAAACGTGCTCGTTCAGGCAGCGCTCGGTCAAGGGCGCGTCCAGGATGCCCTGGCCGTCGTCCAGGACGCCGTGGCGAGACACGCTGCCCCCCAGAGGGAGCACGGAAGGCTCCTAGCATGGGCGAGCCACGCAAAGATGCTTACCGGGGACCTCAGCGGCGCGGAGGAGATGGCCGACATCGCGTGCGCTGCCGGGAAGAACACCGGGGACGACCTGACCATGTGCATCGCGATGGGGTGCCTTGGTTTCGTCCGAGAGCTTCAGGGCCGGTTCGCCGAAGCGCTGGCGATCGGAGATGCGGCGATACGCATCGCCGATCTTAGTCACGCGCGGGAGGGGCACCAGTTCCAGCTCGGTGTTGTGCATGGATTCTTCCTCATGGATGCAGACCGACTTCAGGACGCTATCGGCGTCCTAGGGCGCTGCCGCAGGATCAGCGAGGAGATCGGTGCTCGCTGGGTACTCCCCCTCTACGAGATAGGCCTCGTCATCGGTCACTTCATCGCAGGGGACTGGGACGATGCGATAGCCCAGTACGAGTCCAGCATCAACCTTGCCGAGGAGACGGGGACGAGACACGGGCAGGTCGTTAACAACGCCGTGCTGGCGCAGATCGCCCTGCATCGCAATCAGCTTTCACGGGCCGAAGAGTTGGTGGCGGCCGGCGAGCAGGAGTTCGCGGAGACCGGTCCACAGTTCCGCGTCGACTGGATCATTTGGTCGCGTGCGCTCCTACTCGAGGCAGCAGGCGAGGGGGCCCAGGCAGCTGCCACTCTGGCCGGTGCATACGACTTCTGTGCGACAGCGGGGCTCATGTCGGAGCTGCCTCTACTGGCGCCCGATCTGGTTCGCCTCTCGATCGCTGCCGGCGATCGTCCTCGAGTTGAGCAGGTGACCAAGGCTGCAGAAGCCATGACAAGGGACGAGGCTCCCCTATGGGTTCGGGGGGCCGCGCTGCGATGCCGGGGCCTCGCCGATCGCAACGCATCAGTCCTCTGCGAAGCGGTGGACGTGTATGAGAGCTCGGGCCGACTGCTTGATCTTGCATTGACGTGCGAGGACGCAGGAACACTGCTTGGCGAGGACGGGCGGACCGAAGAGGCGCGCTCCTTACTGGCGCGTGCCGTCGAGCAGTACGAGAGGCTAGGCGCCGCCCGGGACATCGCCCGGGTCGAATCAACTCTCAGGTCGATGGGGTTCTCCTCCGGCACGAGGGGTCGCCGGAATCGGCCGACAAGTGGATGGGAGAGTCTCACTG
>JBKJYP010000080.1:0-3016 GCA_046715695.1 Actinomycetota bacterium
TTCCCGGAGATCTTCTCGCCGCGGGGCACACGATGTGCCATCGCGGTCGCGAAGCTCCCGAGGAGCAGCCCAACGATCGTGAAATACCCGACGAGCAGTGGGCTCATTCAGTCGCCCTCGCCGGGCACACCTGCTCGCTCGGGCTCATTCTTCCTAGTCGGGCTCGCCGATGTGATGCTTTATCCGATCGAGAAGGGTGTCCGCCTCGAAAGGTTTCATGATCACGTCCTCGGCCCCGATCGACTCATCGAACATGTCGTGAGCATCCGGCTTCCCCGTGACCACCACGATCGGGATGCCGGCGGTCGAAGGGTGGCGTTTCATCTCGTCGAACATCCGGCCCCCCGAGACATCCGGCATCATCAGGTCGAGAAGGATGATGTCCGGCTTCTTGAACTCAGCCTTGGCCAGGCCCTCGAGCCCATCCCGCGCTTCCATCACCTCGTAACCGACCTGTTCGAGGATGAACTTCTCGAGCTCTCGGACGGCCTCTTCGTCTTCGACGATCAGAACGGTTTTTCCCACCATCACAACGTACCTTCTTCCTTAGTCCCAGAGACCGCGCAGCGGGGCAGCCGGTGCCCGGCGGCCCATGACTGCTTCCACCATCTGTACCGTCCTGACGGTTGCCTGGACGTCGTGAACCCTGACCACTGCCGCTCCCTTCGATACCGATAAGGCAACGAGGGCAAGACTCCCCTCGAGGCGCTCTTCCGGTGGGAGATCGAGCGTCTCACCAACGATGTCCTTCCGAGAAGGGGCCACGAGGACCGGCCGCCCGGAAGCGACGATCTCGTCCAGGCGCCGCACCAGCTCGAGTGAGTGGAACGTGGTCTTGCCGAAGTCCAGCCCGGGATCGACCATGATCCGGGCCGCGGGGACGCCTGCGGACTCGGCCTGAGAGCACATCTCGTCGAATGTCTTCATCACATCAACTAGAACGTCCACATAGCTGGGATGACGCGGGCGGCCACGGATCTGGCCTCCGTGATGCATGACGACGAGGCCTGCGCCCGAAGTAGCAACAGCCGCAGCCAGCCCTGGATCGGCGAGACCGGTCACATCGTTGATGATCGAGGCACCTGCCGAGACGACCGCCGTGACCACACCGGGGCGCCCCGTCTCGACCGAGATGGGGAGGCCGATCGCAGCGATCGCCTCGACCGCGGGGATCAGCCGGTCGAGCTCCTCCGCCTCCGAGACCTCCGGGCCGGGCCCCGCCTTCACGCCTCCGATATCCAGGATGTCGGCTCCCTCGCCCGCGAGCCGCTGCGCATGCTCGATCGTCGCTCCGAGGTCCATGCGCCCGCCGTCGTAGAAAGAGTCGGGCGTGCGGTTCACGATGCCCATCACGAGCGTGCGGCTATTCACTGATCACCGCCGGCTGTCGTCGTGCTACCGAGACGAGATAGATCCCGACGAGGATCGCGGCCCCGCCCGGATAGATCGAAACACCGGGAACCTCGTCGAACAGCACCCCGGCCAGGACCGTGGCGATCACCGGTTCGGCCATGATCGTCACCGACACCGTCGTCGGGTCGATCTGCGACAGAACCTTGTTGATCAGCGTGTGGCCCATGAGTTGGGGGCCGAGGATCATCCCGATGATCGCCCATGTCGTTCCCGGGTCGTAGCCACCGAGAGGCAGACCCTTGACCAAGCACAACACGAGGAGCGGGATACTCGCGGCCGCGTACGTCACAACGGCGAACTCCAGGATGCCGATCCTCTGACGCGCCTTCGCGCCGGCCATGAAATACCCGCCTGCTGTGATGGCCCCGACCACGGCCAGGATGTTGCCGGTCAGGTTCGAGCCTTCGAGGCTGCCGCCGCCGATAACGGCGGCTCCCGCGGTCGTCAGGAGCACGCCGGTCCAAGCCTTGCCCGACAGACGCTCGTGCCAGAGCAGACGGGCCGCAGCCGCGACGAACACCGGCGTCGTCGATACCAGGAGCACCGACGCAGCAACTGTCGTCATCGTCACCGAAGTGATCCAGGATGCGAAGTGCCCTGCGAGGAAGATCCCGGCGATCAACGGTGCACCGAGATCGCGAGCGCTCATCCTCTTCAGTCCCGGCAGTGCGAAAGGGGCCAGCAGGATCGCGGCTGCAGCGCACCGCCAGAACGACATGGCCAGCGGGTCTGCATCGGGCGCGTAACGGATGAGGATCGCCGAAACGGATGCCGAGATCACGCCGACCGCTAGGACGCTCCAAGTTGCCCAGTTCGCCCGAGTGGGAGGGGTTCGTTCGGTTACCGACATGACGGGACATTAAGGTGCCTCTATGGGACCGGTTGTCGCAGTAGGCGCACTCGTCATCGACGACGGCAAGTTGCTGATGGTGAAGCGCGATCGTGAGCCCGGCAAGGGGCTCTGGACGGTGCCCGGCGGTCGAGTCGAACACGGTGAATATCTGGATCAGGCGCTACGTCGTGAGGTGAAGGAAGAGACGGGCATCGACATCGAGGTCGGTGGGCTCGCCGGCATATTCGAGGTCGTAGGCGAAGACCACTTCGTGATCCACGACTACGCGGCCCACCTCACGACCGAGGGACAGGAGGCCGTCGTAGGTGATGAGGTGGCCGAGGTCCGGTGGGTCCCGCTCGAAGAGATCACCGACCTCGAGTGCACACCTCGATTCGTCGAGACCCTTAAGGCCTGGGAGATCCTTTAACAGGCCCGCCGGTCGCGCTCAGTCGATGCAGGTGAGGTCCGCCTCGGCCGCCACGGCGCAAACCGCGTAGTAAACGGTGCAGCTCGGCTTCGGCAGGTGACAACCTCCCGCGGCCGCGGGTGGCGCGGTGACCAGCAGCAAGGACGCAGATAGGAGACCGGCAGTCAGGAGCCGGCGCACGGCGCGCACGGCTACGAGTCACATTCGATGAGGGGCCCACCATCGAGGTTGACCCAGCAGCTACCGCAGCTCTTCTTGTGCGGCTCGCAGGCATTCGCGGAGGGAGCGCTGATGAGCCCCATCGTCCCCCACGCTGTTACGACCGCCAAAAACAATCGAAT
>JBKJYP010000081.1:0-19278 GCA_046715695.1 Actinomycetota bacterium
TGTGAAAGTTCGGTACCTCTGTCTCACATTGGCTCCGGTACCTGTGTCCCACTCTGCGACCCGGCTCCGGTACCTGGGCGACACTGGCTCCGGTACCTGTGTCCCACCAATTCCACGTCCGTAAGCCGCTTCTGCGTCATCACTTGTGCTCTGTCGAGCCGAGGAGGACGCCGTGCCGTTGGTGGATCTTTCGATGGTTGAGCAGCGCTACGACGCCGTGAGAGAGGTGCTGGACGGAGCGACCGTCAAAGACACCGCCACCCGCTACGGGATCGACCGAAGGACCCTTCATCGCTGGCTCGTGCGTTACGGGACCGAGGGACTCGGCGCGCTGGCCGACCAAAGCTCCAAGCCGGATCGCTGCCCGCACCAGATGACACCCGAGATCGAAGCTCGCGTCGTCGAGATGCGCCGAGCTCATCCCGGCTGGGGTCCCCGCACGATCCTCAACAAGCTGAGACGCGAGCTCGAGTCGCCGCCGTCGCGCTCGGCGATCTATCGCTGTTTGATCCGCCACCGCCTCATCCAGCCCAAGCCCCGCAGGCGGCGGCGCGACGACTACAAGCGCTGGGAGCGATCGCGATCGATGGAGCTGTGGCAGATCGACGTCATGACAAGCGCCCTCGCCGACGGTATCGGCGTCTCGGTTGTGACCGGCATCGACGACCACTCCCGTTTCTGCGTGATAGCGAAGGTCGTCCCGAGAGCGACAGCGCGGCCCGTGTGCGACGCGTTGCTAGACGCTCTCAACCTCCACGGCATCCCCGAGCAGATCCTGACCGACAACGGCAAGGTCTTCACCGGACGCCTCGCTAGCAGGCCCGCCAACGTGCTGTTCGACCGCATCTGTCTCAACAACGGGATCCGCCACCTGCTGACCGCTCCCTATTCGCCGACGACCACCGGCAAGATCGAGCGGCTGCACAAAACGATGCGCAAGGAGTTCTTCTCAGACAAGAGCTTCGCCACTATCCAAGACATGCAGCAAGGTCTCGATGCGTGGGTCGTCGATTACAACAACGAACGGGAGCACCAGTCCTTGGGCGACGTGCCCCCGATCCGACGCTTCGAGCTTGCCCGCCCGGCGTCCCTCGAGGTCATAGACGGTGACATCGAGGTCGAAGAGGAACCGGCACCGAGGAAGAAGGTCGTCGGCAGGCGCGTCGACAACGCCGGTCGCATCAGCATCCTCAAGCACCGCTATCACGTCGGCCGACACCTCTCCGGCGAAGCGGTCACCATCGAATCGGCCGATGGTCTGCTTCACATCACCCACAACGGAGTCGTGATCGCCACCCATGCCCGGCGCCACCTGATCGACGACGATGACAAGATGGATCGTCGCCCCCAGCACGCGAGGAGACCGGCGCAGCCGACGAAGGGCACCGAGGTCCTGCGCATCGTCGACCCGCACGGATCGGTGAGCTTCGCCGGCACCGGCTATCGCGCCGGCAATCCTTATCGAGGACAGACTGTTGGGATCCGCCTCGTCGGCGACACCGTCCAGATCAGCCTTGACGGCGCTCTGCTGAGAACCCATCGTGCTCGACACGACAAGACCAAGGAGTTCGGAGCCCTAGCTCAGCCCAACGGCAAGCCCAGGAGGGTCCAGTTGTGAGACATACCTACCGAAGCCAGAATGAGACACGGGTGGTGAGACTTCACAATTGGAAGCTCTGTTGTGGAAGCTCTGTGTCACCGGCATGACTAGGAGTCTGTAGCCACCAACGCCACAGCAAGATGACTCGTAAGAGGCATCGAGGTCGATACGTGAACGGCCGACCCCGTTCATATGGGACATCTCGCAACCAGGATGGTGCTCGCCGGATCGATATTGACCGCCCTTATCGCGGCTCCGGCCCTCGCTGCAGAAAGACAGGCCGATACCCCGAGCCCCGAAGGACAGCTACTCGTTGTCACGACGAACCTGAAGGAAGCCTTCGATAACGGTGACATCGGAGACAACTCGGACATGAGTGCATATGTCCGTCGCCTTCTGAACCAGGTTCCCTACATCCCAGACGCCTTGTTGGTCCAGGAGATGCGCCGGTCCAGCGCGAGTGTGGTCGCCAGGCTGATGACCAACGCCACCGGCATGTCATTCAGGGTCGCGGCCAAGCCCGGGGATCCGCCGTGGACCGAGAAGGGCAACAAGATCATCGATCGCGAGACCGCGATCATCATCAACACGGCGACCGTCCAGGTGTTGGGAAGGGCCGGCCGGTTCACGACCTCTTACGAGACGGCCGACGCGAACCCACAGGAACCCGTCCGTGTGCGGCACCACCGGACCCTCTCCATCCTTGAGATCAATGGCGGATCCTCGTTGAGCCTGGCGAGCGTCCATTACGTCCAGAATCATTTCCTCGAGAGCTACGCTGTGGGCGAGTCCTACAAGGCACAGTGGGTCCAGAAGACAGCCCGGATACTCGATGATGTTTCTTTCGCTCGCGGAACGCAGGCAACGGTCATCGGCGGTGACTTCAACGCATCCAGGGGCACGCGCGACAACCAGGCGAACCATTCACACTCGGCGTGGCTCTTGGGGATCATCGACGACCCATACAACTTCATCGACGCGGTCTGGGAGGTCACTAGAGAAGGCGGCCCGGACTACCTGCTCACCCGCGCCGGTGTCGTCGATGCTGGTGTCGACATCTACTACGACACTCAGGAAGCCGAGAGATCCGGGTACTACTACTCGGACCACCGGTTCCGATGGGCCCTCATCGCCCCCGGAGAAACAGGTACGTCCACGGAGGACGGAAGCGGGAGCTTCTAGTCGAAGCTCGGCTGCGGGCTTCGGGTGCGGATGCGCGACGCGGGGAACGGAGCCTTGATCACGAGTTCGGCGTTCCGATCCTCCGGCGCACCCGGGCCCTTCCCGTCGAAGCCGGCGTGGAAGTCATTGGCCGTCAGCTCCCGAGAGATCGATGCAATGCGAAGCACGGGATCATTGGCCGACGGGTATGCGGGTGCCGAGTGATCGATCATCGTGCAGAAGATAGACAGTGTGCCGTCTCCGTTATCTACGACGTCGATCAACCTGGCCTGACAGTTCCAGTCGACATGCGCCGCCGTTCCGATGTCCCAGAACCCGCCGCTCTCACCTTTGCGGACCTCGATGATGTTCTCGTGCGTGTGGCCGTTGACCCACGCGATCACGTTCGGGAAGCGATGGAGCATCGTCTCGACCTCGTCGGAAAGAACCCGAGGTTGATCATCCGGGTTGTTCTCCAGGGGATCGGGTGTGGAGACGGGGTTATCGAGAGAACGCAACCCGTGATGCGAGAACAGGATCACATAGCGGTCGCGGTTGCCCGTGGTGACGCTTCCTCCCGTTGAGTCGAGGTGATGCGAGGACGCCTCGGTGAGCTTCTGCTCGAGCCAGTCGAACTGAGTCCGGCTGATGGACCCGTCGGAGAAACCCCCAGGGTTCACGGTGTCGAGGCCGATGAGACGGAAGCCCGGTGCAGGATCCCTCGACCAATAGGCGGTGCCGGCCTCGCGGTTCGCTGCAGTGAGGCCGTGACCGAGGGGGGTACCGGTTGTCTTGAACATCTCCTCGATGTATTCCGCTCGCGTGAGCACCCTGCGGTTGTCGTCGCGGCTCACCTGCTGCGTCGGAGCCGTTAGGAAGGCGGTCGGGTTGTCGCGCAGGGTCTGGAATGAGTCGCACGGGTGGATGCCGGAAGCAAGGCCAACGACCTTGGTACCTCCGGTCGCGACGGCTTCGAACGCGGAGTTGCGGGGAGCGTTGCCCTGGAGAAGACCGTCGTGGTTCCCGAAAGTCTGCAGCCACGGCATGCCTATCCCGGTCGCACGGAAAGGCTTGAGGGCCTCGGTCAGCAGCCCCGGGTAGTCGGGGAACCCGTACTGCTGCTTGTACTTGTCCGGCACCTCAGGTTCGGGGTGCCAATAGTGGGGGTCGCCCCAGGCCGCGGCCTGCACGCCCTCGTACTCCGGACCTCCGGAGTTGGGTGTGATGATCTTGTTGCCGTCCATGAGGTCGATGAACCAGCGGAGCTCGTTGTACTGCTCGTTGTCGATATTGTCGCCGGTGCATACGGTGAGACGGATCGGCGCGCCGGTGACGGGGCTGACGTCCACCTTCCGGACCCTGCGCACCATCGCCTCAGCCACTTGGAGGGTGAGTGTCTCTTGTGGGCGGAACGCGGAACTGAACGGCGTTCCCTCGCATCCCTGACCGGGATCGGAGTAACGATCGAGGAATTCGACCCGAGCCGGTGACTGCGCGTCGATGACGTGAGTGTCTGTGAAATGGGCGAAGCTCAGCAAGGAACGACGCCGGGGGGTCTTCGTTCTCAGTGACAGGTCGAACCTCGGGATGTACGGCTCACCCGGACCGTAGCGAAGGCGGTAGTAGGCCCCGGCCGAACCTTCGGAGACCAAAGAGCCTTTGACGATCGTCCGGTGAAGCGTCGTGAGCTCGGCCGCTCGGCGAGCCGGGGACTTCTTGGCCCATGCCACCTGCCAGGGAAGCGAGGCGGCCGCTCCCGCGGCGCCACCCTTGAGCAGGAAGTCTCTTCGGCTCCAGTCCATCCCGTCCGGGTTCGCCGGGCGCGAAGTCGTTTCCTGCCCTCCTTAGAGGAAGGGTGGCGGGGGCCGTCGAAGATGTATGCCATGCGGCGGTTCATCTCAGTCAGCGTGGTCGGCCTGATGGCCTTCATCGTCTCGGTTCCGGTCCTGGCAAAGCCGCGCCCCTCGTCTCCTCCCGTGAACGTCGTGGTCGCCGATCAACCGGCCGGTTCGCTCGAGCTCGTCGGGTCGAACCCCCTGAACAACCGAGGGATGAACGCGGCGATTGCCGTGAAGGGTGATTACGCCTATGTGGGGAGCCGGACAGACGCCAAGCTCGGCAACGCCAACGGCGCCGGTGTGCTGGTCGTCGACGTCTCGGATCCTGCGAGCCCCGAGGTCGTCCACGAGATCGGTTCTCCGGACGAGGGGAATCCGGGCGAGACGTCCCGGGAATTGCGCATCTGGCCCGAGAAGAACCTTCTGATCGTCATGACGATCTTCTCGAACTGCGGCGAGATCCACGGGTGCACCCCCGTCGATGGCGACGACCGCTTCAACTTCTATGACATCTCGGGCGAGAACGCGGCCGCACCCAAGTTGGTGGCGACCTATGAGCCGACAGTGAACCCGCACGAGTTCTTCCTCTGGGACGACCCCAAGCACCCTGGCCGGGCGCTCCTATTCATCTCCACTCCGGGAGGCGCGACCCAACTCCTCGTCACCGACATATCGAAGGCTGCCGAGGGTGAGTTCAAGGAGCTCTTCTCGTTCTCTCCCGTCTACCTGTCGGGCAGTCTCCACTCGCTGTCGATCTCGCCGGACGGCAAGCGCGGATACATGGCGCACCTCACCGGTGGGGTAGGTGTGATCGACACGACGTCGTTCACGAAGACGACGGGCAAGCCCACCGTGCGGGTCCTCACTCCTCCGCCCAACGCCCCGCAGTGGGAGGGCGCCGGCCCCCATAGCGCAGTGCCGGTGTGGGGCAAGGACTACATGTTGGTCACGGATGAGGTCTACGGCGAGGCCCTGAGAGCTCTTGGGCCCCATGGGTGCCCGTGGGGCTGGGTCCACATGGTCGACATCGCCGACCCGGTGAAACCCGAGCTCGTCTCCGAGTACAAGCTCCCGCAGAACGACGAGGACTTCTGCACCACCGATCCACCCCGCCCGTTCTCCAGCTGGTCGGCGCACAACCCCACCCTTACCAAGGACCTCGCGATCATCAGCTGGCATTCGGGAGGGCTGCAGGTGGTGGATATCTCTGATCCCACGGCCCCCGCGCAAGCCGCGGAGTGGTCGCCGACCCCGGTCATCCCCATCTTGCAGGAGGACCCGGTCCTCAGCTTCGGCCAGGACAAGGTCGTCGTGTGGAGCTACCCGATCATCCAGGACGGACTCATCTATGTCGTCGATGTCCGCAACGGTCTCTACATCCTTCGCTACACCGGGCCCTACGCCAACGAGGTCTCGCAGACCAAGTTCCTCGAGGGCAATTCCAACCTCGGCGATGCGCTGAAGCTCGGCCGTCTCTGAACTAGAAAGGGCCCCCGAAGGGGCCCCATCTTCAACATCGGGTTCTTCTAGTACTCGACCTCTACGTCTGCGACGGCCTTGGGCAGCGCCGTGAATACCCCCTGCAGCTGCATGAGCTTCATCATGTTGCCGGCGATCTTGAGCTTGCCCTGCATGAACGCGTTCTGTGCGTTGAGCTCCTGCTTGGCTAGGGCCACCGCCGTCTCGTAGTTCTGGGTGATGGTGGCTTCGGCGTCGGCAAGTTCGCCGACCGCGACATCGACGCTGCCGTCACCGAGGTTGAAGTAGTACTTGACCTCGCCGCCGTCGGGGGCGTCGGTCACTACCTGCTGGAGCTTGGCCGCCTGACCCGTTGCCGCCTTCTTGAAATCTTCCGATGAGTTGAGCGCAGTGGTGACTTCGTTCGCCCAATCCTCCGAGAGGAACTTCACACCCACGGGAGCCTCCTTTTGTCGATTCGAGTGCGAAAACATACCTTTCTTGCATATGGAACGGGATTCGGCTACTCCGCGACCGGCGGCAACGCTGGTGATCTTGAGGGATGGCCCCGCTGCTTCCTTAGAGGTGCTCGTCACCGTCCGTCCGGCCTCGATGCGTTTCATGGGCGGTGCGACGGTCTTCCCAGGAGGCGCGGTGGCTCCTGAGGATGCAGACCTTCGATGGGCTCGACATGGGGGCCCGTCATCGGATGCTCCGAAGATCGCGGCCTTACGAGAGGCCTTCGAGGAAGTCAGGTTCCCGCCCGCGGTCAACCACCCTTTCCCCGAGGTAGCTGCTGCCGACGCTGCTTCATTCCTCGCTCACGCGCTGGAGTCGGGGGCTGTGCTCCGGACCGACGAGCTGGTGCCGGCCGGTCGATGGGTCACTCCTCTCGGCGCGCCGGTCAGGTTCGATGCGAGTTTCTTCCTCATCGAGTCCCCAGCCGGATGGGAGCCTCAACCGGACCCGACCGAGGTCGGTGCCTGCGCATGGCTGACCCCCGCCAGTGTCTTGGACGATCTCTCGTCTGGGGCTAGATCGATGGCACCGCCGACGATCGAGGTCCTCCACAAGCTCTCTGCCTGCGACTCCGTGGCTCGAGCCCTGAGCGTCATCCCGAAGACCGACCGCAGCGCGGTCATGGACCCGATCCAGCTATCGCCGCTCGTCCGTGTGCTGCTCGCCCCCAATCCGGGCCCCATGACGGGCCCCGGAACGAACACCTACATCGTCGGGGGGCCGGGTGACTGCATCGTCATCGATCCTGCCGTCGAGGACAGGGAGTTCATCGAACGGATCCGTGCAGCCTCGCCGGGCATCTCCTCGATCCTCATCACACACAGGCACCCCGATCACATCGGTGGGGTGGTGATGCTGTCGGCGCATACGGGAGCTCCGGTCAGAGCATTCGGACCGGATCCGATCGCAGGGCTGGACGTGGAGCCACTTGCCGATGGAGACACCGTCGTCTTCCCCGGGGGCCGGCTGATCGCACTCCATACGCCCGGCCACGCGTCGGATCACCTCTGCTTCTCGATGGAGGGGACCGCGACCCTCTTCTCCGGAGACGCCATCCTCGGTGAGGGGACCGCGGTGATCGCCCCCCCCGACGGGAACATGGCCGACTACATGAGGACGCTTCGTCGTTTGTTCGAGCTCGATCTGGATCGGATCTTCCCGGGCCACTGGCGGCCGTTGATGGGGGGGCGCCGGGTCATCGAGGGCTACATCGATCATCGCGAGGCGAGGGGCCTATCGATCCTTTCGGCGATAAGACAAGGTGCCAAGAACCTGGACGCGATAGTGGAGCAGGTCTACGTTGATACTCCGACCGCGATGCACGGCGCCGCCAGCTACTCGGCGCTCGCGCACCTGGAGATGATGGAAGGAGAAGGTCTCGTCACGCGAGCCGGCGACGGCTGGTCCATCAACTGAGCCCGGTGGGCCCCCCTCCGAGGTCCGCAGCGGGAGCTTGCCGTGGGTTCTTCGCGTAGCGGAGGTCGCGGCCTGGTGCGCCATCCTCCTGACGCTTGTAATCATCCAGAGCTCGTCTCTCGCCAGCAACACTTACCTCATTTCTCTTGCTTTCACCGTCGCGCTGGGGGCCTGGACGGCAGGTCTCTTCCGCTGGTTGATCCCGACCCGCGGGGATATCCGAGGGGCGGCTTGGACGGCGATCGGTTTGGGCCTGGGCTTGACGACAGGACTGTTCGCGACGTTGTACCCAAGCGTGCCGGGGGCCGGGCTGGTTTTCGTGCCCCTTGTGTTCGTGACCGCGCTTCTCGGGCGCTTCCCGGAAGCGATAGGTCTATCCGCGGCGTCCATCGTGGCGTACCTGTCGGCCTCGGCTGTCGTGTCTACCGTTCCAGACCCCGCTACCGCGATCCTGACCGCCGGTTCGATCGTGCTGACGGGACTGGTTCCGGCGCTGCTGGCTCGAGAGCTCCGAACTCACTATCGCGGGGAGCAGAAGGAGCACCGGCTGGCAACCGCAGTGAGGTACAGGCTCATGGCGGTTCTCGACGCGGTCGACGAGGCCATCGTCTTCTCGGATCGAGCCGGGGTTGTGCGGGTGGTCAACCGCCGAGCGACTGAGCTGTTCGGACTAGCTTCGGATCAGGGCTTGGGACTCCCGCGCGTGCAATTGCTTCGAGAGATAGCACGCCAAAGTGAAGACCCCGAAGGCTTCATGGAGTTGTTCCAGGCACTTCTCGACGACCCCGATCTCGAGCTGCGCTCTGCGGTCGAGCAGATCCTCCCTGTACGTCGCCAGCTTCGGCTCTATTCGGGCCCGGCCCACGATGAAAACGGCATCCCGGTCGGCCGCATCGATGTCTACACAGACGTATCCGAGAGTGTCAGCCGAGCTGCCGAGAACGAACGTCTCTACGAACAAGCGCGTCGGACGGCGGAGAGCTATCAACGCGGCTTGTTGCCGGACGCAGCCCCCACGCTGCCGCGCGTTGGTCTGGTGTGCCATTACCTGCCGGCTTCGGGAGATCGTGGCGTTTGCGGAGACTTCTACGACTTCGTGCCTCTGGCCGACGGTCGCTTCGCCGTCGTTCTTGGCGATGTTTGTGGCATCGGCCCGCGCGCCGCTGGGGATGCAGCTCTGACCCGATACACGCTCTCTTCCTTCGCGCCGGAGATGGAGGGTGA
The DNA here is from genome assembly GCA_046715695.1 of Actinomycetota bacterium. GTDB lineage: Bacteria > Actinomycetota > CADDZG01 > CADDZG01 > WHSQ01 > DATLNM01. Next base: position 9,217 of record JBKJYP010000081.1, read on the forward strand.
TGTATCGCCCGGATCACTACTGCAGGAGCTGGCTCGTCGGATCGCAGGCCGGCTCGGACCAGAGCGCTTCGTCAAGATCCTCGTCGTCACTCTCGACCCCGAGCGCGCGATCCTGGAGTACGCGAGCGCCGGCCACGTACCTCCCCTCGTTCACCGAGCTGCATCCGGTGAGGTCGTGTGGTTGGAGGAGGGTGGATGCGCCCTGGGTGTCGAGCCGGATGCTGAGTACAAGTCTGCTCGCATCGAGCTCGAGCCGGGCGATCTCGCACTCCTCTACACAGACGGTGTGACCAATGCAGAAAGGTTGGGCGAAGCCTTCGGCACTTCACGCCTCGTCGGTTTGGTGCAGGACTATGGAGCGGGGTCCGCCGGAGAGGTCGTGTCCGCGGTCGTTCGTTCACTCGAGCACTGGTCCGACGTCGAGGGACTGCGGGACGACGCGGCTCTCGTGGCCTGCCGGGTCGTGCCCGACGAGGCGGTGGGCGAGCCCGTTCGCGAGCTCGTCGTTCCCAACGAACCGGTGCGGGCTGCGGAGATGCGCCGCTTCGTCGGTTCGTTCCTCGCCGACCTGCGTGTGTCCGTGGAGATCTCGACGGAGATCCTCGTCGCCGTGGGCGAGGCTGTGGCCAACGCCTGCCGGCACGGCCGGCGCCCGGGCGGCCGCGGACAGATCCGCGTCCGCTGCGCTCTCGTCGGCGATGAGGTCCTTGTCACAGTCGCCGACGACGGCCTCGGCTTCGATATCGATGAGGCCCGCAGCCGGCCTCGGGACCCCTTCGCCGCAGGGGGGCGGGGCCTCTTCCTGATCGAGGAGGTCTCCGACCGAGCCGAGTTCCTCTCGGGCCCGGAGGGAAGCTCGGTCACGATGGCCAGGCGCATCCGCTAGGCCATCCAGGTCGCCACCTCCCCCCGGATAGCGCGATACTTGACCGAGCGGTCAAGTTATGGACAAGGCCCCGCCCTACCTTTGGGAGGAAAGAGATGACCCGAGAGGCAGTGATCGTTGAAGCCGTCCGGAGCCCCCTCGCCAAGCGCGGCGGCAAGCTCAAGGACTGGCACCCTGTTGACCTTCTCGCAGAAGTGCTGAACGAGACGATCGCCCGCTCGGGTGTCGACGCGGGGCTCGTCGACGACGTCATCTGTGGGTGTGTCTCTCAGATAGGCGAACAATCTCTCAATATCGGCCGCAACGCGTGGCTCGCGGCGGGGTTGCCCGAAGAAGTACCGGCTACCACGATCGACCGCCAATGCGGGTCTTCACAGCAGGCCGCGCACTTCGCGGCCCAAGGCGTCATCTCCGGTGCGTACGACATCGCGATCGCGTGCGGCGTCGAGAGCATGACGCGCGTTCCTATGGGGAGCAGCGCGCAATCACAAGGCTTCCCATTCAGCGAGCGCTTGATGGCGCGCTATGAAGGCGGGCTCGTCCCGCAAGGCATCTCCGCCGAGCTGATCTCCGAGAAGTGGGCGCTCACGCGCGAAGACGTTGACAAGTTCGGTGCTCGCTCACATGAGCTTGCCCTCAAGGCGACCGAGGCCGGCGCATTCAAGGATGAGATCCATCCCATCAAAGTGGAAACGGAAGGTGGCACCGAGCTCTTCGACCGAGACGAAGGGATCCGTACCCCCAACCTCGAGAAGATGGGCCTGCTGCAGCCGGCCTTCAAGTCAGACGGGATCGTCACTGCGGGTAACTCGTCGCAGATCACCGACGGTGCAGCAGCTCTCCTCATCATGACTCCGGAGAAAGCCAAGGAGCTCGGACTTCGCCCGAGGGCGCGCTTCGTCGGATTCGCGCTCGCAGGTACGGACCCGATCACGATGTTGACCGGTCCGATCCCCGCGACGCAGAAGGTCCTTCAGCGAACGGGGCTCAGCACCGGCGACATCGACCTCGTCGAGATCAACGAGGCGTTCGCCAGCGTTGTCCTTGCCTGGAAGAAAGACCTCGAGCTGAGCGACGGATGGTTCGAAGACCACGTGAACGTCAATGGTGGAGCGATCGCTCTCGGCCACCCTCTTGGTGCATCCGGTGCCCGGCTCATGACCACGTTGCTCAATTCTCTCGAGCAGCGGGGTGGTCGCTACGGCCTTCAGACGATGTGTGAAGGCGGCGGACTTGCGAATGCCACCATCATCGAAGTGCTCTAACGAAGCGCTCTTACTAACTGCATCTTCTCGCGGCAGTGGGTTGGCGCCCGATCGGTTGACGCGACCTCGACGCGGAGTTCGAGGCCGCACATCGAGCACACATATTTGAAGCCGGGGTCTTCGAGCTCCTCGGCTTCCTCGTCGGGTGGCACCTCGCCGGCAGCCCGGAAATAGATGAATCCCAGATAGAGGGCGCCGGTCGCCATCAGGAGTCCCGCGCCGACCCGGAGATAGCCGTAGCTGCCCCCGAGCAGGGCCGTCAAAGCTATGAGGAAGATCGCCAGGGCGACCTTGGGCTTGGTTATCCCCAGCTCCATCCACAGGGGTGGATAAACAACAACATTGTTATTTCCTCAGAGCGACGAAGCGCTCGATCACTTCAGCGAGCTCGGCTAGCTTCTGCTCGGCTTGATCGCTGCCCGCAGCCTCCGCGACACATGTCTTGATGTGGTCGTCGAGGACACCCAGGGCGACCTTGTCGAGAGCGGCCCTCACCGCAGAGATCTGGGTCAGGACGTCGACGCAGTATTTCTCCTCATCGACCATGCGCGCGAGACCCCTGACCTGGCCTTCTATGCGGTTGAGCCGGGTGAGCAGCTCGTCCTTCTGATACCCCATGGGGGTATCTTAATACCAGCGGGTCGCTATCCCGAAAGATGCTGCTATCAGCCCCAGACCGTAGAACAGGGCCCAGTTCTGTACCTCGACGGGCAGCAGGTTCACATAGTTCGCGATGATGACGAAGACGCCGGTGAACAGGAACGTGAAGAAGAGCGCCCCGATGTAGATCGGCGACTTCTTGTGTTTGGCCTTGGGAGGGGGCTGTCGCTTGACCCTCTTGCTTTTGCTCTTGGGCATGGGTCGAGATAGTAGCCCGCATAATCCTTGTTCATGAAGTGGGTTCGCTTCCTCGGGAAGCTGATGATCTCTACCGGTATCGGCGTGCTGCTGTTCGTGGTCTGGACACTGTGGGGCACCGGGCTGTACACGGCTCAGCAACAGGACCGCCTGGCGAAGGTGTTCGACTCTTCGCCCGATGTCAAGGCCGCCGTTTCCGGTGGGTTCAGGGGCCCGCCGAAGGGCTTCGAACCTGGGCCCGGGGTTCCTGTGTTCCGCCTCCGGATCCCGACGATAGGGCTGAACAAGATCGTGGTCGAAGGGGTCGGTGTCGACGAGCTCAGGCTCGGGCCGGGTCACTACCCGAAGTGCCGGCCGGGCTTCGAGGCCCCGCTCTGCACCCCCTTCCAAGAGGTTTGGCCGGGCGAGAAGGGCCGCGTGATCGTGTCCGGACATAGGACGACCTACGGTCAGCCGTTCTGGGATCTCGACAAGCTGCGCCGCGGTGACGAGATCAGGGTCGACACGAAGTGGGGTGATTTCGTCTACATCGTGAGGGACATCGAGATCGTGGCCCCCGATTCACGCGCGATCGTCATCCAGAACGATCGAGCGGAGCTGGTGTTGACCACTTGCAATCCGAAGTTCTCGGCTGCCGAACGCCTCATAGTCTTCGCGAGCATGGAGACAGGATGAACGAGCCAGACGACAACGTGCGCGAGCATGTTCCCGTGAGCACCAAGCGTTCGAAGAGATCGATCTTGATCGAGCTGTTCCTCTGGGCGTTGCTGGCGGTCGCGGTCGCCTTGACCATGATCGTCTTCTCGGAGAAATATCTCCCCACGAATTTCTGACTGTCCATGTCGGGAGATATGCGTCTGCTGTTGATCGATAACTACGACTCGTTCGTCTACAACTTGGCGCAGGCCTTCGGCTCCTTGGGGGCCGATCCCGTGGTGCTGCGTAACGACGTCTCTCTCGATGAGCTCGAGGCGGTTGCGCCCGTGGCGGTCGTCGTGTCCCCGGGACCGGGCGCGCCCACCGATGCAGGTATCTCGATCGAAGCGATCCGCAACTTCGCCGGTCGCGTCCCGGTGCTCGGTGTCTGCCTCGGACATCAATGCATCGCCGCCGCGTACGGAGGAAAGGTGGACCGTGCCGCCGCCGGACCGGTGCACGGCAAGACCTCTCTGATCCGCCATCAGGCGTCAGGGATCTTCGATGGCCTGCCTTCGCCGTTCGTAGCGACTAGGTATCACTCGCTCGCGATGGACCCGAGCCTCCCATCGGCCACCCTCGTCATCGATGCCATGAGTGACGACGGGACGATCATGGCCCTGCACCATCGAGATCACGAGGTCTTCGGCGTGCAGTTCCATCCCGAATCGGTGTTGTGCCTGGAGGGGCCTCGTCTGTTGAAGAACTTCCTCGCTCGAGTCGGCGACTAGGCCCAGAAGAGGAACCCGAAGACACCGAAGAAGAAGCCACCCGCCAGAAGACCCGGCCCGATGCGGGCCTCCCCCGGCTGGACCTCCAGCGTTGCGGTATCTCCAGGTTCTACCTCGTCACCTTCTTCAGGATCCTGCGCGCAGACGGTGCCCGGCGGAGCGATGCAGCTCCCGTCGACCCGGACCACGGCCATCGAATAGGGAGGGTTGACGAGGAGCTCTTCTGCCTCCTCGTACTGCATATCAACGACGTTGGGCATCGTCTCCGCTTGTCCCTCCGAAACTGTGATCGTTACGATGTCACCCTCTTCCGCCTCGGTCCCAGCTTCCGGGTCCTGGGCGACGACGGTTCCCGCTTCCTCATCGCTGGGGAGCGTTATCACCTGGGAGGTGAGTCCCGCCTCGGCGATCTCGGCCTCGGCCTCCGCTTGAGATTGGCCGATCACGAACGGGACGGTTATGTCCGGGCCCGCGGACACGGTGAGGTCGACCTCCTCGCCCGTCTCCATGAGATCCCCCGCGTCGGGGGATTGATTGATGACCTCGTTCTCGGGGATCTCGTCATCGGGGACGCGCACGATGTCGCCGACCTTCAGGCCACTGCGGCGCAGCTCGGCCTTCGCTTCACTCAGCAGGAGCCCGGTGATGCTCGGGACCTCGACTTCCTGTGGCCCGTCTGAGACCTCCAGAGTCACGGTGTCGCCCTCAGCAGCGGTCTCGCCTTCTTCCGGGTCTTGACCGACGACTGTGTCTTCGGGTTTCTCGTCGGGGATGCGTTCGATCTCGACGGTCAAGCCGGCGTCGCCCAAGATCTCCCTGGCTCGATCGATATCCCGGCCCACGACGTCTGGGACGGTGACCTCTTTCCCACCGAGGACACCGGAGGCGAACAGCCACGCGAACAGTCCGAAGATCACGAGGATCCCCAGCGCGGCGAGGAGATAGGTGCCGCCGCGCCGGGTTGGTGGCTCGTCGTAGTAATCCGTGGTGCCCATCACCTCGGTGCCGCCGGCACGTTGTACGAGCGAGGTCTCGTCCGCCATCACGGGTGTTGCACGCACCTCTTGGCCCTTGAGGAAACGCCCGAGGTCACTCCGCATCTCCCCTGCGGATGCGTACCGGTTCTCGGGATTCTTAGCGAGCGCCTTGAGGATGATCGCATCGACATCAGGGGGAATGTCACCGTTGAGCGAGGACGGCCGCTGCGGGGCTTCTCGGACATGCTTGTAGGCGATGGCCAGCGGTGTCTCACCCGAGAACGGCGCTCGACCGGCGAGCATCTCGAAGAGGACGCAACCCAAGGAATAGACGTCTGAGCGCCCGTCTACCGGGTCGCCTTGCGCCTGTTCGGGCGAGATATATGCAGCGGTCCCGATCACCATCCCCGTTTGTGTCATCGTCTGCTCGCCGTCGTTGCCCATGGCGCGCGCGATCCCGAAGTCCGTGACCTTGGTCTCGCCGGACCGAGTGACCATGATGTTGCTCGGCTTTATGTCGCGATGGACAAGACCTGCTTCGTGTGCGCGATCGAGAGCAGCGGCGACATCGCTCCCTATCTCCGCGGCTCTTTCCGGCATGAGTGGGCCCTCGTCGCGGATGATCTCGTCCAGCGACCTGCCGTCGATCAGTTCCATGACGATGAAGTAGGTGTCTTTATCGGATCCGAAGTCGTAGAGAGAGACGATGTTGGGATGATTGAGGTTCGCGGCCGACTGCGCTTCTCGCCGGAATCGCTGGATGAAGGCCTTGTCTCGAGAGAAACGCTCGGAGAGGACCTTGACCGCAACCTCGCGACCCAGCAGGTCGTCTCGGGCCCGATAGACCTCGGCCATCCCTCCAGCGCCGATCTTCTCGATCAGGGTGTAGCGATCTCCTACGCGGTTCTTAGGCGGCATCAGTCTTCGTCTTCATCCTTGTCACTGTGACCTTTGCTGTGGCTGACGTAGAGGGTAATCGTCTGACCCTCCGTGAGTGACGACCCCTCGGGCGGGTCGGTACTGATGATGGTGTCCCTCTCGAACTCGGAATCATCGTCGAAGACGACCTCTACCTCGTAGCCCAGGTCTTCGATCTCCTTCTTGACCTCTTTGTAGTCGAAGCCCAAGACGTCCTCCATGATCGGACCGTCCTCTTCGGGCTCGGTGACGGACGGGCTGGGTGACCCCGCCCTCTCGGACCTCTCTGCAGCGTTCGCTTTGCGACGTTCGCGCTTAGCGTCGTCCTGGCCCCCGGTCGCCCTCGCGATCAGCAGCGTTGCCGCTAGGAGGCCAAGGACGCCCAACACGATGAGCACGACGGTCCCGATCTTTCGCGGATCCCATCGATCACCGTAGATCGGCTTCAACACAGAGGTGGTAGCTGTGCCTTGAACGGGAAGTAGTTCGGTGTCGCCCCAACTCCGCAACGCCTTCGCCATCTCTTCGGCCGATGCATAGCGATCGGTTGGATCTTTCGCGGTGGCGATCGAGACGATGGTGTCGAACTCAGCCGGGACATCCTCTCGAAGATCGCTAGGACGCGGCACTTCGTCGGAGAGATGACGCATCGCGACTGCGACGGCCGATTCGCCGGTGAATGGCAAGCTTCCGGTCAGCATCTCGTAAAGCACGATCCCTAATGAGTAGATGTCCGATCGAGGCCCTGCAGGTGAGCCGCCGGCTTGCTCGGGCGAGAGGTAGTGGGCGGTCCCAAGGACGGACCCCGTGGCGGTGAGGGTCGAATCTCCGACCGCACGTGCGATCCCGAAGTCCGTGACCTTCACCCGTTGCCCCGGTGTGACCATGACGTTCGCCGGCTTCACGTCTCGATGGATAACTCCGGCCGAATGAGCGTGAGCCAGCGCAGATGCGATCTGAGCTCCTATCTCTGCAGCTGTCTCCGGAGGCAGGGGTCCCTCCTCCCGGAGGATCCGGGCGAGATCGCGCCCATCGACGGCCTCCATGATGATGAAAGGCGCACCGGCCTCGTCCTCGCCGAAGTCGAAGACGGCTGCAACATTGGGGTGGGAGAGTGCTGCCGCGGCCCGGGCTTCTCTGCGGAATCGCTCGACGAAGACGGGGTCGCCTGCCAGCTCCGCGCGGAGCAACTTTACGGCGACACCCCGGCCCAGTTTCTCGTCTGTGGCGCTGTGGATCGACCCCATCCCTCCGGCGGCCAACTTTTCGCCCAACCGATAGCGCCCCCCGAGGAGGGCACCTTCGCCGGCTACCATCCCGCGATCCTGCGGTCGGCCTCGAGCACCGCCCTCGCGATCGGTGCCGCTACCGCACCGCCGGTGGCCTCGGATCCGAAGGAGCCGCCGTTCTCGACGATCACTGCGATCGCGAGGCGAGGTGCTTGCGCGGGTGCGAAGCAGATGAACCAGGTGTGAGGGTTCGCGCCCTTGACTGTCTGGGCCGTCCCGGTCTTGCCGGCTACCGCCACCCCCGGGATCTGCGCAGCGGTGCCGGTCCCCGACTCAACCACGGCGACCATCATCTCGGTGATGTCGGCGGCGATCTGGGGCGACATCGCTTCGCCTAAGACCTCTGGTTGGTAACGCTTGATGACGCCACCTTCAGGATCGATGATCTCCCGCACCAATCGGGGTCGTGGGACCTCGCCCTGACTTCCGATCGTGGCTGCGACCAGTGCCATCTGCAGCGGCGTGGCCGCGTTGTCCCCCTGGCCGATGGCCGCGTAAGCTCGTAACGGAGACTCGTCCTCCGGGATATCGGGGAATGTGCTCGCTCGGGTTGCGATGTCGAATGGTATGGGCGCGTTGAACCCGAGAGCCTCGGCTACATCGAAGATCTCGTCATATACGGGCGGCAGGTCGTCCAACCCGATACCGAGGATCGCGAACGTCGTGTCGCATGAGATCCGCAGCGCATCGAACAATGTGATCTCCGTGCCCCCCGCACAAGATTCTTTCGTGAAGTTGGTGAGCGTCTCGTCGGTGAGCGGGAGCTCCAACTTCTGTGGGTCGGGGAACTTCGTGTCGGGAGCGTAGAGGCCACTTTCCATGGCCCCGGCCGCGGTGACGACCTTGAATGTGGACCCCGGGGGGTAGGAGCGCGAGGTTGCCAGGTTCAATAGCGCCGAGTCCGGAGAGGTTGGCTTAAGGGAGTCCCAGTAGGGGCGAGCGACATCCGGGTCGTGGCTTGCGAGGGGGCCGGGGTCGAACGAAGGGTTGCTCCACATCGCCCTCACCTCACCGTTGCGCGGGTCGATGGCGACGACGGCACCACGCTCTGTGCCGAGAGCGACGCGGGCGGCTTCTTGTAACTGGGAATTGATCGTGAGCACGACGTCGTCCCCTTGCTCACCTGAACCGAGGAAGCGATCTTGCAGGTCCTGCATGGTGATGACACCGCTATCTCCCAACAGCTCGTCGTTGAATGATCTTTCTATGCGATCGGAGTTGAAGAAGATCGAGTAGTAACCGGTGATGTGCCCGTAGAGATCTCCTCCGGGATAGGTCCTGACGTACTTGAGTTTGCCTTTACCCGGCTTGCTTACCGCGACGGTCTCACCGTCCGCCGTGAGGATGTCCCCTCGCTTGATCGCGTACTCGCTCAGCAATCTTCGGATGTTCCCGTCGTTGTCTGTGATCTTTTCGGCCGCGAAGATCTGGATGTAGTTGAGCTGGATGAAGACTGCGACGAATGCGGCCGTCAGACCCAAGCCCACTCGGCGGATCTGGGTGATCATCCCGGCCCCCCGATCAGGATCTCCGACGTCGCCGCCGGAGGAGGAGCAGCCCTGCTCTCGTGTGAGATCCGCAAGACAAGCGCGACCAATACGAAGTTCGCTAAGAGGCTCGACCCGCCGTAGGACATGAAGGGCAGTGTGATCCCTGTGAGCGGCAGCAATCGGGTCACTCCGCCGAGGATGATGAGCGCCTGGATCCCGAGGATGCAGGTCAGCCCGGCTGCAAGTAGCTGCCCGAAGTCGTCGCGCGAATCGACTGCGATCTTCAGACCCCTCCCGAGGACGACCATGAAGCAGAGGACGATGGCCGACGTCCCGAAGAGACCGAGTTCTTCACCGATCACCGAGAAGATGAAGTCGGTGTGTGCTTCGGGGATCAGGTCCGGGCGGCCTTGACCGAGCCCGGTACCGAACAGGCCCCCGGTCGAGAGTGCGAACAGTGATTGAGCCAGTTGGTACCCGGGACCGTCGATGAGCTCGGGGTCGAATACATCGAGCCAGACCTCGACGCGGCTCTGAACGTGAGAGAACGTCTGATATCCGATGTAGGCCCCGACCGCGAAGAGTGCGCTACCGGACGCGACATAGATCAGCCGGGCCGTGCCTAGGTAGAGCATCACGAGGAAGATCGAGAAGAAGAGGAGGCTCGAACCGAGGTCCTTCTCGTAGAACATGACCGCCAGGGACAACAACCACATCACCAGCAACGGTCCGAAGTGTTTGATGTCCGGCAGGTGGAGATTCCCGATCCTGCGTGATGTGATCGCCAGTAGCTCTTTGCGTTCGGCAAGGTAGGCGGCGAAGAAGAGGACCAAACAGATCTTGGCTATCTCCCCGGGTTGGAAGGAGAATCGTCCGATACCGATCCACAACTGGGCCCCGTTCACTTCTTTGCCGATGGGCGAGATGGGCAGTAGGAGAAGCCCAACTCCGG
>JBKJYP010000082.1:0-3749 GCA_046715695.1 Actinomycetota bacterium
CTATTCGAACGACATCTACAGGGGCTTGGACGTCTACAAGATCCTCTAGGAGGAGCTGCATGAAGGCTTGGGTCGTGGCGATGATCGTCGTCGTCGGTCTGGTGGCTTCGCCCACCTATGCCCGGCAACCCCAGAAGGTCCCACTCACCGGTGAAGGCGAGGGCTTGAAGCTCATCGCCAACGTCCCCTACAACGGCGGCACCGACTTCGAATTCGTCGAGATCAAGGGCCGCGACTACGCGATCACAGGCGGTCTCGGAGACGTGCCGGGGATGCGCATCATCGATGTCACGGACCCGAAGAACCCGGCCCTCACAGCTTTGCTGCCGTGCGTGATGAGCCAGATGGACATCCAGATCTCCTCGGATCAGAAGACCGCGATCATGGCCGCCGACTCGGCTGCAGGACCTGACGGGTGCCTCATGGTCGGTCGTCTCGGCTTCATGACCGTCGACATCTCCGATCCATCGAAGCCGAAACCACTCGGTGTCGCAGACATCCCACGCGGCTCGCACAACACGACGGCTCATCCCAAGAAACCGTTCGTGTGGAATTCGGACTCGGACGTCGGCGGTCGCGGTGAGATACAGATCTGGTCCATCAAGAACCCGAAGAAGCCCAAACTCGTGAACACGGTGCTGAGCCTTCCGCACTCTCCGCACGACATCACATTCACGGACGACGGCAAGATGGCTGCGACCGCATCGGTCAGCCACATCGATCTGTGGGACACCACCGACCCTGCCAACCCGACGCTTCTGTTCGAGACACAGTGTCCAGGCTGCACGATCACACACGACATCAAGTTCACGCCCGATTCGACCGTGCTCGTCGCCGGGGACGAGGCCGGAGGGGGCATGGGCGTCCCTTGTCCCGGAGGCGCCGTGTATTTCTATTCGGTCGTGCCCACGCCGGCGACAACCGTGCTGGTGCCTAAGGGCATCTATGAACCCGGCGAGCTCGTCTTCGCCCGCGACGGGCAGACCGGGCTCGGCTCGTGCACGTCCCATGTGATGGACATCTCGCCGGACGGGACTCACCTGGCCGTCTCCTGGTACACCGCCGGGACCCGCTACCTCGACATGACGGCCTTCACCGGCGCCACCTTCGGAGACACCACGACCGGAGGAGTCATCGAAGAGGGTTGGTTCATGCCCGATGGAGGCACTTCGTGGGCATCTAAGTTCCACAAAGGCCCCTACATCTACTCGAATGACCTCGGACGAGGCTTCGACGTCTTCAAGATCGAGGAATAGGAAGAGCGGGCGGGCTCGGCCGGACGCCTGAGAAGAACCGGGGCTACCCCTCGGAGGAAGCTGCGTACAGTAGATGGATATGAGAGCGAGAAGCATCGCCGCTGTCGCCCTCGTTGCCCTGGTCCTCGCCGGACCGCTCACCGCACGGGGCAGTGGGGCGGAGCCGTGCGAACGGGTCGTGTCTATAGGGGCCTGGACGGGCATCGTCAGCCCCCTGTCCGCCAAGGCGGTGGCCTACGCCGTGGATCCTCGTCTCCCCGACTTCATGTACATCACCGACGGGCGTTCGATCCATGCCAGTCGGGACGGAGGGTGCACCTGGGGGTCCGTGCTGGACCTGACCACTGCCCCCAGCCTCGACATGCCGATCCTCGGCCCCGCGGCCTCGATCGAGACCCTCGACGTCCCCGAGGCGGCATCGGCGTCGGGCACCCTCTATGCCGTGGTCGAAGAAAAGTTGTCGAGCGCCGGCACCGTGCGCATCCATGTGCTGAAGAGCGAGAACCGAGGGACGACATGGACCGTGTCGGATCAAGGCTTGCCCAGTACGTCGGGTGAGGTTGTCGACCTGGCCATCGCACCCAGCGATCCGGACACCATCTATCTGTTCCTGAGGAGCCTCCCGGGTGCCGGCGGAGACGACGTTTACGCGTCGACCGATGGCGGCTCGACTTGGACGAAACGATCGAGCGACTCGGTCCCGACCTCCGGAGCGGCGATCGACCCGGTGGATGCCGACGACATCTGGTCCTGGGGCGGTGCCGGGCTGTTCCACTCGAGCAACGGAGGTCGCACGAGGGATGTCGAGACGAGCGTGGCAGTGGCCTCGCTCGGCGACGTCTTCCACGGCCCCCAAGCACCGGCGCGGATCATGGCCTACGAACCCGAGACACAGACGATCAACATGTCACGGGACGGGGGCGAGACCTGGTACCGGATCGGTGGCCCCCGTGGCTTCGCGCTGTCGATCACGCATGCGAACACGGCCGACGATGTCGTGATGTCTGTGCACGAAGGCGTCTATGTATTCAAGGCGCCGAGCTACTGGCTCGAGATCAGTCCGCCCGATCTCTATGACGCCGTCGGAGACATCAGGTCTCTGAGCGCAGACCGGACGTCCAGTCCCTCGATCTATGGTCTGGCCGACACGGGCATCGTCCGATTCTCGGGACTAGACACGGCCGTTTCCCTTCTCCCCTTCAACGTCGGTGATGTCGATGAGGTTGGCGGCGTGCCCAAGCTGTCACCGTCGCGCACCGCCATGAGCATCCCGGCCGGCAAGAAGCGGACCGTTCCGTACAAGCTCGCACTACCCCCTAAGCCCACACCGCTCGATGTGTTCTTCCTCGTCGACACCACCGTCAGCATGCAGTCGACCATCGCCGGGCTGCGCGAAGGGATGCAGCAGATCATCGACGAGCTCGCCGACAGCGGGATCGACGTCCAGTTCGGCGTGGGGGAGTACAAGGATTACCCGACCCCCGGTTACGGCGATCCCGTCGCGGGTGACTACCCCTACAAACGACTGCGCGCGATCGGGCCGGTCGACGACGACCTGAGCTCAGCACTCGAGGCTTTGAGGGCAACCGGTGGTGGAGACATCCCGGAGTCGCAGTTGGCGGGCTTGTATCAGGCGGCCACCGGCGAGGGTCAGGCGCCACCATTGATCGCACCCGGGCAAGACGCCCGCTTCCGGCCGGGTTCACTGCGCACGATCATCAACATCACCGATGCCCCTTTCCATTCGGGGGCTGCGTATCCCGCGCAGCCGTTCGAATCGGTCGCGTCGTCCCTGCGCGACGAGCAGATCCTGCAGATCGGGCTCGCCGTGTTCGGGCCGAATGGCAACAAGGGGGCGATCGCCGATCTCAGCCGGATGGCCGACTTGACCGGGACCGTGGCGCCCCAGGGTGGTGTCGATTGTGACGGTGACGGAGACACCGACATCGTCTTCGGAGGATCGCTCGTTTGCGAGATCCGAGACGAGACGAGCTCGGGGGTCCTGAGCCTCGCACCCGCGATCATCTCCACGTTGCGCGCCGTCAGCGAGGAAGTTTCTATCGCGATCTCGACAGAAGGCGGTTCGGGGATCGTGGAGGTGGCCCCCCAGAAGTTCGACACCGTCGATCTGAAGTCGGTCACCGAGCTCCCCTTCGATATCACTTTCAGCTGCCCACTCGCGCCCGAGCCTTCGTTGCACGATGTCGTGGTGAAGGTTGCCGCCCGGGGGCAGGACATCGCCGGAGCCATTGCCAGGGTTCGTTGTGGGCCCACCGAGCCGCCGCCTCCTCTTCCCCCGCTCATAGCGGCTCCGCTGATCCCGGTTCTCGCGGCCCCATCGTTCCGCCGCCCCCTCAGCCTCCGCAGCAGTTGCCCGCGCAGCAACCGAACCCCCAGGCACAAGGAGCCGTCGCTCATCAGAAGCAGCACCAACCTCAGTTGGCTTTCGTGAACGCGTCGCGGTTGGTGGCCAATCTGGAGATGGAGGAGGAA